>JAYQGD010000030.1:0-11717 GCA_038140415.1 Rhodospirillaceae bacterium | reverse complement strand
ACTTTTGGGCATATGGGGTTGGTTTACGACGGCATAACCCCCGAACATTTTATAGAAGGAACGAAACAACAGATTCATCTGGTGTCAGACGAAAAACTGGAAAGCGACATTGTGGCACTTGTTGACCGTTTCGACGAAATTGCGCCTGAATTCGACAACGTCAGACAGAGTATCCATGACGCGCTGACCGACTATATCCCGCCGATGACCGAGCGGCAGTCCCGGCTCATCCGGTTTTGTCTAGCGCAGTGCTATGTCCTGGCCGGCGCCAAGACGCCAAACCCCGATTCCATTTCAGCCGCCGAAATTGATGCCGGCGCTGCCATGGCGTTCAAGGACTTTCTGGCTAATCCCACCGACGATACCGTTTGGAATATCGTTCAATCAGATTTGCTGGATGAGACGCAGTCCCGCCCAGACGCTCTTATACCATTGTTCAATCTGGGGCTCTTTTACTGGATCAGCGGGGACAAAGAACAGGCTTGCAGGTATTTTGAGTCCGTGATGACGAAGGCCGATGACGGGCTCTTTGATCCATCGCTTGAGAGACTGCCGTCTCACCGGGTTCGGGCATTCTCCGACTTACATCCGTATCAGGAATACTACCAAGCGATCCTGGATGCCTTGTCCGCGGAGGACGCCTACTTTACCGGCGCTCGCATGATCCTGGCCGCGACGGCGATGACGTTTCAGGCGCTTTACGTTCTGCAAAAGGACCAACACGAAATGGGCCTTAGTCTTCTTGAAGCGGCGCTACGCTGTTATCCGGATCATCACGGTGCGCTGAAGTTGGCGGCCAAGGCCGCCGCCGCCGCCGACCGCGATGCAGAGGAGGTTTTGATATATTTTTACCGGGCCGTGAAAACTTATCCCCCGGTGATCACCGAATTGTTGTCATTGGGCTTGTGGGCGCACGAAAAACGTGGAGAACATGTCGAGGCGGCGGCACTGGCCCGCCGTTGGAGCTATTTCATCACCCGAGTGACCTGGTCAAATGAAGATGATCATGTTGTCCCCGAAGAAACCGTGTCTGCTGTTGGGCGTTACGTTGCCGGATTTCCGGCGTCTCTTCGTGAAGACGTGCAAGCCCGGTTTCCGGGAAGGGTCAGCGGTGAATATTGAAGAGTGATCACATGTCAGTTTTAAGAAGTTCATTCCGGGGTTAAACCCATCGATCAGATTTCGCCACATCAACGATACCGTGTATCGGTCATCGCCGCGGCGACCCTGGCCCAGTCGGTCGGCGCCTGGGGCATGTTTGTCTACACCGCCGGCGCGTCTGCGATCGCCGCTGATCTGAACGTCTCGGCGACCTATATCGGCTATCAGATCGGTATCGCGTATTTCGCTGCGACATTTTGCACCCTCTATTCCAGCAGCATCACCCGGCGGATCGGCTGCATTCAGTCCCTGGCCGCCGCCATGGCCTTGGTGGCCGTCGGAGCGTCGGCGACGACCCTGTGGCAGCTTTTCGGCATGTTTTTAGGTTCCGTCATCATGGGGATCGGCTTCGGGCTGATCCCGGCCTCCGCGTCCCAGGTCCTGATCGCCGTCACCGACAAGACTAATCGAGCGCTAATCTTCTCCATCAAGCAGAGCGGTATCCCGATCGGCGGTCTGCTGGCGGCGCTGACGACCCCGTACTTCGCCGAAGCGTGGGACTGGCGCGGGGCCGGTTTTGCGGTGAGCCTGAGTTGCGTGGCGATTTTTCTGTTTCTGTTTTTAAATCGCCGCCGTTGGATCATCGAAGACACAAGCAAGGGCTCCACCTCCATGAATCCGTTCCTGCCGCTGCTGGCGCTGCACCGGTCGCGGCGGCTGAACGTGCTCATTCTGATGGCGATCTGTTATGTGGGCATTCAGATCGTCTGGCTGACCTTTATGAGCCCGTTCTACGTGGAGGAGTTGAAAATCTCCCTGGTAGAGGCGGGTTTCTTCCTGGCCATCATCCAGGTCACCGGCATTTTCGGCCGCATTCTCTGGGGGTGGATATCCGACCGGATGCAGGACAACTTCACCCCCATGCTGATGCTGGGCTGGCTGATGATGATTTGCTGCGGCTCGGCTTATTTTCTGGGCGGCGACACGCCATTTGCTATATTCACGCTGCTCAGTTTCGCAATTGGGTTTTCCGCCGTGAGCTGGAACGGGGTTTTCCACGCCGCGCTGATCGAGGTCTCGGACCCGGGCGAAACCGTGTCGGTGATCGCCGGCATGGCCTTCTATGTCTACATTGCCATGTTCGTTTGGCCGGCCCTGTTCGCTTTGCTGATCGAGTGGAGCGGCAGCTACGTAATGCCGATCACCAGTCTGGTGCTGTTCTCATTGGGTGGGATTTACTTTGCCTGGCAGGCAAAGGTGATGCGCTGAGCTGGCCGAAGGAGCTAATACGCCAGCTCGGTAAAGGCCGGTTCGACCGAGCCGTTCCATTCGCCATCAAACTTGGCCAGCAGATCTTCCGCGGGGGAGCGGCCCGACTTGGCAATCTCGATCAGCGGCTTGAGGAAACTGGTCTCGTCATCGCCGGAACTGTCCAGCCGCTTACGGCGCTGCAGCCCGCCCTTGGCGATATTCAGCACGTCCACCGCGACGTCCTGCAGTTTGCCGTCCCGGAACGGCGTTTGCAGTGCGGTCTTGGGCACGCCGTCCCGGAGGGCGGAGATTTCGTCCACCGACCAGTCGGCGATATAGGCGTCAATGGAAGCGAGCGCCTGTTCGTCGTACAAAAGACCGACCCAGAACGCCGGCAGGGCGCAGAGCCGGTTCCACGGGCCGCCGTCGGCGCCCCGCATCTCCAGGAAACGTTTCAGCCGCACCTCGGGAAACGCGGTCGTCATATGATCTTCCCAGTCGGTGATGGTTGGCTTCTCGCCGGGCAGGGCGGGCAGTTCGCCCTTCATGAAATCCCGGAATGATTGTCCGGACGCGTCGATATAGGTCCCGTCCCGGTAGACGAAGTACATAGGCACATCGAGCATGTAGTCCACATAGCGTTCGAACCCGAAATTGTCGTCGAAGACGAAGGGCAGCATGCCGGTGCGATCCGGGTCGGTGTCGTTCCAAATCTCACTACGGAAACTCAGGAACCCGTTCTTGCCACCGTCCCGGAACGGGGAATTTGCCCACAGCGCCGTGGCCACCGGCTGCAGGGCCAAGGCGGCCCGGAACATGCGCACCATATTGGCTTCGCTGTCGAAATCGAGGTTCACCTGGACCGTACAGGTGGCCAGCATCATGTGATGACCCAGCGTGCCCCGCTTGGGCATATATTCGCGCATGATCTTGTAGCGGCCCTTGGGCATCCATTCGATCTCGTCCAGCGTGCCCTTGGCCAGATAACCGAGACCGACAAAACTGACGCCCATTTCCTCGGCCACTTCCTTGACCTGCTTCAGGTGCCCGGTCACCTCGCTGCAGGTTTGGTGAATGGTCTCCAGCGGCGCGCCGGAAAGCTCGACCTGGCCGCCGGGCTCCAGACTGACCGAACTGCCGTCCGGTTTCTTCAGCGCGATGGGATTGCCTTTCTCCAGCACCGGCTCCCAACCGAACCGGGTCATACCCTCCAACAACGTACGGATGCCCTTGGGCCCCTCGTAGCGCAAGGTCTGCAGGGTCGCCGGATCGATGGCGAATTTCTCGTGCTCCGTGCCGATCCGCCACTTGTCCGCAGGCTTACAGCCGCTGGCGAGATAGGCGACGAGGTCGGATTTATCGGAAATGGTAGGGCCGGAACTGGCAGCGTTCATGTTGGACTTTCATGTCGGATCGGGGTGGTTTGTGATTGATATCCCCTAACCGTGACGAATGTATTAACCCTTTTCGATCCAGTCTCCGGCCACCGCCTGCCAAACCGTCAACGCGGCAATCGCCGCGGTTTCAGCCCGCAGAAGACGCCGGCCCATGGATACTGACGTAACAAAATCCAGTTTTGCCAGAGCGTCAAGCTCCTCGGTCGAGAAACCGCCCTCCGGCCCGATCAGGATGGTGCCTGCCTTACCGGTATGTGCCTGCAGGACATCGGCGATGGGTTTTCCCGTGCCGGTCTCGTTCATCAAAATGATCGGCCGGTCTTGGGGCCAATCATCAAGCGCCTGGCGCAGGGGTTTTGGCTCGTCAATAACCGGCAGGGAAAGCCGGCCGCATTGTTCCGACGCTTCCCGGGCGATGGCTGATAACCGATCCAACTTAACCCGATCCGAATTGGTGCGATCGGTGATGACGGGCAGCAGCCGGGTGACCCCCAGCTCGGTCGCTTTTTCGGTGATCAAGTCCACCGGGCTTCGTTTCAAAAGCGCAAACATCAGCCAGAGTTCCTGTTCGGCAGGCTGCGGTCTCATTTGTTCTCCCAGTGAGAGTCGCACCTCTTTCTTGCCGGCAGAGACGATGCTTGCCTGCCACTCGCCGTCCCGACCGTTGAACAGCAATACCGTGTCGCCTTCGGTCCTCCGCATGACATTGGACAGATAATGGGATTGGCCTTTGACCAGGGAAACTTCGCCGTCCATAACCAGGGGCGTATCCACATAGAGCCGGATGCCGCTCATTTTTCATCCATATGGATCATGGCGCCTTTGTGACCCGTTTCCAGGCGTTCCAGGTGGAACTGGATCAGCGGATCGGTCGGAAACGCTGTCGACAGTTCCCTGAATCTCTCCAAGGCCGCCGGGTCTTCGGCGAGGACAAGGTCGTAGGCGTCCAGATAGCGCTGCACCCGGTCCGACTCCAGTTCGTCCTTGGTTAAGGGCTCCAGCGCGACGATGCCCGTCGTTTTGCCTTTCAGCACGACGATCCCAACCGGCCGGCCGGTAAAGTCGGGGGCCAGCATGGCGGTCTCGATACTGATGCAGACATTGGTGCCCAGGTATTTGTTCACCCCCTCCATGCGGGACGCGGTGTTAATGGCGTCGCCGTGGGCGGCATAGTTGAACAGCGCGTCGCCGCCCATATTGCCGATGATCACCGGGCCGGTGTGGACGCCGATTCGGGTCTTGCCGACGGGCTGGCCGAGGCGGCGGTATTTTTCCGAGAACTCCCTGGCGAACTGATCCATTTCCAGGGCGCAGGCGATGGCGCGCTCCGCATGGTCGGCCTGCGTGACCGGCGCATTAAAGAAAAACGCAGTGGCGTCGCCGACGATGGCGTCCAGGGTGCCACCATGGCGAAACCCGATCTCCACCATGCCGTTGAGATACTCATTCAACAGCGGAATGAGTGTGCCCGGTTCGGACTTCTCCACCAGCGGGGTGAAGCCGGCCAGGTCGGAAAATAAAAAGCTTAACACCCGCCGCTCCCCGCCGAGCTCCATCTGGTCAGGGTTGCGGATCAGTTCGTCGACAAAATTAGGCGAGACGTAATGAGAAAAGGCCTCCCGGATCCATCGACCCTGCTGTTCGGTCTGCAAATGCCGCAAGACCGAGCAGGACAGAAACACCAGCACGCCCGTCAGCGCCGGAAAGACCGGATCGATCAGGAGACCGTGGGCGGCGAAGGCGTACATGGACAACCCGATGGAGATCACCACCGCCGCCATGCCCAACAGAACCGAGATCACCGCGCCGAACAGATAGGTTAGTCCCATCACCACGAGGCCTAAGACCAGCATGAACACCATTTCCGCCCCGTTGGCCCAGTCGGGCCGGGATAGATACTGGCCGTTGATCATCTGGGCGAGCATCTGGGCCTGCATCTCCACGCCGGGCATGGAACCCAGCGGGCTGAACCGCAAATCCAGCAGGCCGGTGGCCGATGCGCCGATAAGAACGATCTTCCCGGCGAACGTGTCTTTGGTGGTTTCGTCCCGGATAATTTTCCAGGCAGGGGTCTTCATGTCCGCAGGCAGGTCGCCGAAGTGCAGCCACAGCCTTCCGTTGGCGTCCGTCGGGATGGTGAGATCGCCGATCCGGACTGAGATCAGCCCGGTGGGATCGCCGAAGTTCTTCTTCGCGCTGGCGCCCGACGAAGTGATAATATAAGTCGAGGCGCCCTGTGCGACCCGGAGGGATTCGGCGATCAGCGACGGCACGATCTTACTGCCGTTCCGCATCAACAGGGGCACCCGGCGGACAACGCCGTCCTGATCCGGGGCGAAATTCATCGCGCCCGAGCCTTTCGCCGCTTCGTCGAACAGCCGCATGGAGGTAATGGCGCCGGGAAAATCCAGCAGGAAAGGCTTGGGATCATCGCCTGCCTGGGCGACGCCGAACTTCACGACCGGGATGGAGGTGTCCTTGTCCCGGTTGGTGAGCGCCAGCCCGGTGACCGCACGGCCCTTGGCCAGCGCCTCGGCGAACAGGCGGTCATGGTCGGGCAGGTTGTCCAGCTCCTGCTTCAATTCGGGCGACGCCTGCAGGCGCCGGGCCATCTGATTTGGCGATGTCCGGTCCGCTTCGGAAAACATCATATCGAACGCGATGGAGGCAGCGCCGGCCTCGTTCAGATGGTTGACCAGGTCGGCCAGCACGTCCCTGGGCCAGGGCCATTGACCCAGAATCTCGATGCTCGCCTCGTCGATATCGACCACCTGGATGGGCACCGGTTTGATCTCCCGGGGACGCCAGCGCTGATAGACGTCGAAGACGGCATTGCGCACGGTCTCGATCAGCGCGGGCTCTTCCGCACGAATACCGAGCGCCGCGATCAAAATAGCCGCAGAAACGAGCAGGGGGTAAAAACGCATCATCAAGGGACTATAAACACTAATGATCTGAATTTTCAGTTATTTTCGGGCGCGGCACAGGGCGCGGCTAGATGGTTGGTTCTGGGCATGACAGTGCCTAACCGCCGGACTATGATCGTCCCAATGTATTAGGGAGGAGACATCAGCGCCATGACCGACGACGCCATCGCCAAACTGCGGGAGTTCCGGGACAGTATCGACAACATTGATGCGGCCTTGGTGTTTCTCCTTTCCGAACGGTTCAAGATCACCCAGAAGGTCGGGGAATTTAAGGCGCAGAACGAACTGCCGCCGGCCGACAAGGGCCGGGAAGCGGAACAGATCAAGCGCCTCCGGACCCTGGCGTCGGACGCCAAGCTGGACCCGGATTTCAGCGAGAAGTTCCTCAACTTCATCGTTGAGGAAGTGATCCGCAATCACGAGAAAATCCGGGACGGGGGATAGATCCCGCTTCGGACCCTGGATGGATCATGGTGAGCGACGCAACCACCGAGCCCGGTCAGGAAAACGATTTCCAAGCCAGTGATATCCCCAAGGGGGGCTGGGTCGACACGAGGGTGCCTGCGGCTTTGCGGCCCTACGCGCGGATGGCGCGGTTCGACCGGCCCATCGGCACTTGGTTATTGCTGTTTCCCTGCTGGTGGTCGCTGGCCTTCGCCTATCAGGATTGGGCGGACCTGGGCACATTCCTGTGGTTCTTTGTGCTGTTCGGGATCGGCGCGACGATCATGCGGGGGGCCGGTTGCACCTTCAACGACATCACCGATCGGAACTTCGACGGCAAGGTCGCCCGAACCGCCGACCGGCCCATCCCGTCGGGCCAGGTCAGTGTGCGCCAAGCCGTTCTCTACATGATCATTCTGAGCCTGATCGGGTTTATCGTCCTGATCCAGTTCAACGTTTTCGCCGTCGGGGTCGGTGTGGCGTCCCTAGTGTTGGTGGCGATCTATCCGTTCATGAAACGGGTGACCTACTGGCCGCAGTTTTTTCTAGGGCTCGCCTTTAATTGGGGCGCGCTTCTGGGCTGGGCGGCGGTGCGCGGTGATCTGCAGGGACCGGCCCTGGTACTCTATATCGGTGGCATCTTCTGGACCCTCGGTTACGACACGATCTACGCCCATCAGGATAAGGAAGATGATCTGTTCGTCGGCATTAAGTCCTCCGCTATCCGGCTGGGCGCGGCGACCCGGCCCTGGCTGTTTCTGTTTTACGGCGGCGCGGCGGTCTTGTTTACCGTCGCCGGCTGGATGCTGGGCCTGAGCTGGCCTTTTTATGTGGCCATGGTACTGGCGGCGATCCAGCTCGCCTGGCAAGCGTGGGACGTGGATATCGACGATCCGGCGGACTGTTTGCGCAAATTTAAATCCAACCGGCTGTTTAGCTGGATTTTCCTGGCCGGGATTGTCCTCGGCCACATTGTATAGGGGAGGGGTATGGCGACCTTTGTGCTGATCCATGGGGCGTTTCACGGCGCCTGGTGTTGGGAGCGGGTGACGCCGTTGCTGCAGGAAAAAGGCCACCGGGTGTTTGCCCCCGACATGCCGGGCCAGGGCGACGATGACGCCGATCTCCGCACGGTCACGCTCGATGACTACATGACCCGGATCGGCGTGGTCCTGAGCCAGGTGGAAGAGCCGGCGATTATGGTCGGGCACTCTCTGGGCGGCATTAGCATCACCCAGGCGGGCGAAATTTATACCGGCCAGATCGCCAAGCTGGTTTATCTCACCGCCTTTATCCCTGCCAACGGGGAGAGCCGGGCCAGCATGCAGATCGCCCAATCGCCGCCCGCGTCGGCCGGCAGCCGGGAAATATCGGCGGACGGGACGTCCATGTCCTTCAAGGATGTGGCCATCGGCCCCATTTTTTATAATGACTGCGATGAGGAGACCCTCGCCTGGGTCAAGGCCCGGCTGAAACCTCAGGCCACGGCCATCTCCAACGCAGCTGTACAGACGACGGCGGAGAAATGGGGGACGATCCCCCGCGCCTATATCGCCTGCACTTTGGATCAGGCGATCCCCTTGGAACAGCAGCAGGCCTGTTGGGAGCGCTATACGTGCGACCCGGTGATCACCATGGAGACCAGCCACTCGCCGTTTATGTCGCAACCGGCGGAACTGGCCGGCCATCTGGACGCCATCGCCGCCGGGATTTAGCGCACATCGGCGTATTCCAGTGATTGAAAAACCGGGTCTGAGCCTGTAGAGACAGCGCCAATTCTTCACGCGTAAATCTCGGATCAACAGGGGATACCCATGCTTTTCAAGTGCGACTCTCATCACGGCGCGGCCCACGCGCCGGCGGATCACAACCACGCCACCACGGTCACCGACGGTAAGAAACATTTCACCGTCGATATTCACTGCCACATTCATGTGCCGGACGCCGACAAGATGCTGCAGCAGCTGTCCCCGGAAGACACCGGCCGGCTGATGGTGGACACCAACCCGATCACCGCCGAAATCAACAAGAAGCAGCAGGAGAGCATCCTGCCGCAACTGACCGATTCCGCCGTGCGCCTCGCCGATATGGACAAGCAAGGTATCGACGTGCAGGCTATTTCCCCGTCACCGTTCCACTATAATTACGGCTATCCGGCGGAGTTCGCCCGGGATACCTCCAAGGTGGTCAATGACCGGGTCGCCGAAGTTGTCGGGGAACACTCGGACCGCTTCGTCGGACTGGGCACCGTGCCGCTGCAGGACGGTGATATGGCGGTGGCCGAGCTGGAACGCTGCGTCAACGAGTTGGGTTTCAAGGGCGTGGAGATTTCCACCAACGTGGCCGGCAAGGAGTTGACCCGCGCCGGGCTGGAAAAGTTCTTCGCCCGGGTCGAGGAGCTGGACGCGATGATCTTCATGCATCCGATCGGCACGTCGTTTAAGGACCGGATGGACGATCACTATTTCCGCAACACCATCGGCCACCCGCTGGATTCGGCCGTGGCTGTCGGTCACCTGGTGTTTGACGGCTATCTGGAAAAGTATCCGGGCATCAAAATCTGCATCGCCCACGGCGGCGGATACATCCCGGCCTACTACGGCCGGTTCGACCATCCGTATCACCTGCGGGACGACTGCCGGGTGAACATTTCAAAGGCGCCGACGGAATATATCCAGAAGCTCTATTTCGACACGGTGGTTTTCACCGAGACCCAATTGCGCCACATGATCGAAGTGTGGGGCGCCGATCACGTGGTGATGGGCACGGACTATCCCTACGACATGGCGGAGCCTGATCCGGTCGGCCACGTCAATTCGGTGAAGGGTCTGAGCGACGACGACAAGGCGCTGGTCATGGGCGGCAACGCGGCCAAACTGCTGAACATTGACGCGTCGGCCTTCGCCCGGTCTTAAGTTCTAGGATTTAGCTCCCGCCGTCCTCGACCAAGCGCGGTCCGGGCGGCGGGGCAATCTCTTCGGCGGACCCGCTCTCGCCCATCTCAATCTCGGTAATTTTTTCGCCCCGGCTGGTCACCTTGCCGGTGGAAATGCGGATTTGCCGCAGGTCTTCCTCCGCCTGTCCGAAATGCCGCTGAAGATTATCGACCCGGTCGTCGAGCCGGGTGACGTCTTCCAGCATTTTCAGCACCTCTTCCTGAATGACGCCGGCCTGTTCCCGCATATGAACGTCTTTCAAGACTGCGCGTACGGTATTCAGCGTCGCCATCAACGTCGTCGGGGAGACGATCCACACTTTGGCCCGGAAGGAGCGCTCCACCACGTCCGGCAGGCTGGCGTGCAGCTCCGCATAGACGGCTTCCGAGGGCAGGAACATCAGCGCCGATTCCGCCGTCTCGCCGGGGACGATGTATCGTTCGGCGATGTCCTGCACGTGTTTGGTCACCGCCGTGCCGAAGGCTCTCAGCGCCCGCTGCTTGGCGTCGTCGTCCTGGGCGTTCCTGAGCGCGTGATAGCTTTCCAGGGGAAACTTGGAATCGATGACGATGGGTCCCGGCGGATTGGGCAGGTCCAGCAGGCAATCCGCCCGGCGGCCGTTGCCCAGTTGCGCCTGAAAGTTATAGGCGTTGGGCGGCAGGATGCCGGAGACCAGATCGTTCAACTGAATTTCGCCGAAGGCGCCCCGCGCCTGTTTGTTGGACAGGATATCCTGCAGCCCCACGACTTGTTGAGAGAGGTCAGTGATCTTCTGTTGGGCGGAATCAATCACCGCCAGACGCTCATGCAGTTCCTTGAGCGTCTGGCCGGTGCGTTCGGTTTGTTGCATCAGCCCGTCGCCAAGCCGCTTGGAGAACGTTTCGATCCGGTCGTTCATGTCGGTCTGAGCCTGTTGCATCCGTCCGGAAAGCTCGGATTGAGAGGCGGACAACCGCTCCGCCGTTTCCGAGACCTGCATTAGCCGGTTGAGGGTCTCGGCCCGCGCTTTATCGCCCCTGAGGACGACCACGAACATGCCGACGACCATCAGGCCCAGAACAACAAGAAGAACTGTCTGTAAGTCCATGGCGGGAATCCTGCCCGAGTCGCGGTTGCACTGCAACGACGCATTTGCCGGGGACGGCGCGGCCTTGACCCCGACCGGTCCCTGGCCTATCTCCATGGCGACAGCGAGTAAATTCAGAGGTTTAAATGGCGATTTTGCCGATCATTGCCGCGCCTGATCCCCGGCTGAAGGTTGAATGCGAGCCGGTCGAGGAGATCACGCCGGAGCTCCAGAAGCTCATGGACGATATGCTCGACACGATGTACGACGCGCCGGGCATTGGTCTGGCCGCGCCGCAGATCGGCGTGACCAAGCGTATTTTGGTGGCCGACGTCTCCAAAACCGAAGAGCGCGCGCCCCACAAGCTGATCAATCCGGAAATCGTCGCCGCTTCGGAAGAGCTGTTTGAATACGAAGAAGGCTGCCTGTCGCTCCCCGAACAGTACGCGGAGGTGACCCGCCCCAAACAAGTGACCATCGGCTACACCGATGAGAACGGCGATAAGAAAGAGCTGGAGTGCGAAGGGCTCCTGGCGGTCTGCCTGCAGCACGAAATCGATCACCTGGACGGCATTTTGTTTGTGGACCACCTCTC
>JAYQGD010000029.1:0-11731 GCA_038140415.1 Rhodospirillaceae bacterium | reverse complement strand
AGCTTGGCCGGCGGGAGATATTTCTGCCCGCGCTGACCAAACCCAAACCGGCCCGGCTGGCGGCGATCCTCTGGTGTGTTTTTGCAGAGTTGGAGAGATTTCCCGACATGCCGCCGGAAGGCCGGGTGACCTTGCCGAACGACGGCAGCCTGCCGGACGGGTTCCGGGAGATACTGGGCTACCGGGAGACCGGGCCGTTGCTGATCCGGGTGGATATTCTGGAGCGCTTCCTGGGACAGGTGAAACGCCGGGCGGCCAAGTCGCCGTTCACGGCAGATGCGGAGTTGCTGAATCTTTTGGGCGCGTCGGTCGAGGAAATGACCGGCGTCCTGGCGGCGCTCAACTATGAAAGCGTCGAGACCGAAGAGGGGCAGGCTTTCCAGTTGCGCGCCCGGCCCAAGAAGAAGAAACAAAAGGGCCGCCGCAAGCCGCCCCGGCCCAAGGTGGAGATCGAAGACTCCCCCTTCGCCAAACTGAAAGAGCTGGCGATCGGGAAATGAGTGAGGCATCCCTCCGGCTCGACAAGTGGTTGTGGCACGCCCGGTTTTTCAAAAGCCGGTCGTTGGCGGCCAAGGTTTGCCAATCCAAGAAAATCCGGGTGAACGGTGATCTGATTTCCAAGGCCCATCAGAAGGTACGGCCGGGTGATGTTCTGACCTTTTCCTTAGGCCCCCACATCCGCCAGATCGAGATCGAAGCCTTGGGCACGCGCCGGGGGCCGGCCAGCGAGGCGCAGACCCTTTACAAGGATTTGGATCCGCCCGAGGCAAAGCAAAAGCCCAAGGAAGCGCCGATACCGCCGCCTGCACAGCGCGATCCCGGCAGCGGCCGGCCGACCAAAAGTCAACGCCGGGCCATCGACCGGCTTAAGGATTTTCTTTTCGGTAGATAACGCAGAGATTGTTGGACGGCATCTCAATCTTGCGCTCGAAGGCCAGGCCGTAATCGGCAGCCAGCGCGGTCACGTCGGCCATATCGCGCACCCCCCAGGACGGATCGCGGGACTTTAATGACTCGTCGAATTCCCGGTTGCTGTCGGCGGTGTGTTTTCCGTCGATGGAAAAGGGACCGTAGAAAATCAGCGCCCCGCCCGGGCTAAGCCCCTTGCCGACGCCGGCCATGAGACCCGTGCACGACTCCCAGGGCGAAATATGGATCATGTTGCAGCACAGAACGGCGTCGAAACTGTCGATGGGCCAAGCCTCGCCGCGCGTATCCAGTTCCATCGGCGGCGGCGCATTAGTCAATCCGTCATGTTGGATCCAGGCCTGGATGCTGCGTCGGTATTCTTCCTCCGGCTCGGACGCCTGCCAGGTGAGGTTCGGGAAGTGACCGGCGAAAAAAGCCGTGTGCTGGCCGGACCCGGCGGCAAGTTCCAGCACCGTGCCGGTCTCGGGCAATGTGTCTCTCAGAACCGCCAGGATCGGCTCCTTATTCCGTTCCGGCGCCGGCCAGGACAGCCGGTCGCCATCCGCCACCAGCAGGTTTTTCCAGTGGGTCTGACGTTCCGTGATCATGCAACTTGTTCCGCAATTGGGCCGGGGTGGGCGGCACTTTAACGGCCTCGTTCCATCCTGACCATGCCCACTGCCATTCTTGTGACGGCGGTGTGATTGCAGCCGCCCTCGGGTGCCGTTAGAGTGCGCCCATGTTGAACAGAATCAAACAGCTTTTGTCCGGCGATGAAGCCGAGGAAACTCCAGCGGTTCGGGCCGATGAGCTGCAGCTCGCTACGGCCGCGCTGCTGGTCGAATCCGCCTTCATGGACGGCAACTTCGACGAAGAAGAGATGGACAGCATCAAACGATTGCTGACCGATCGATTCGACCTCAACGAAGAAGAGCTGGAAACCCTGGTCTTCGAGGCGGAGCAGGCGGTGGCCGCGACCGGGCAATTGTATCAGTTTACCCGGGTGATCAAGGACCGGTTCGACGAGGAACAGCGGATCGGCATGATCGAAATGCTGTGGGAAGTGGCTTTCGCCGACGGCAACGCGGATCACTTCGAACAGAACCTGATCCAGCGGGTGGCCGGCCTGATCTTTGTCTCCGACCGGGACCGGGGCGACGCCAAGAAACGGGTCATGGCGAGGCTTGGCATCGGCTAAACACCAGTGTAAGAAGGAAACAGAACCGCCCGGGGGGCTTCCACAGGGCATATCAGTCAAAGGTATCAAACGGAGAAGAATATGACTTACGTCGTCACGGAGAACTGCATCAAGTGCAAGTACATGGACTGTGTTGAAGTCTGTCCCGTGGACTGCTTCTACGAAGGGGAAAACATGCTGGTCATCCACCCGGACGAGTGCATCGACTGCGGTGTGTGTGAACCGGAATGCCCGGCCGAAGCGATTGTGCCCGATACGGAAGACGGGCTCGATGATTGGCTGGAGATCAACCAGAAATTTGCCGAATCCTGGCCCAACATCACGACCAAGGGTGAATCTCCCGCGGATGCCGATGAGTGGAAGGATAAGGAAGGCAAGAAAGCCGAATTGAGCGAAGCGCCGGGCGCCGGCGGCTAACCCAGGCCCAATTCGCTAAGAATACCGTAAACGGCCCGGATTTCCGGGCCATTTCGCGTTATGGCTCTAGGGCTGTATTTTGCCCAAATTTTGTGCTATATAATACGCGTGCCGGCCGCGGGGTCGGCATTGGTGTTTAACCATCGAATATTGCCGGATAGAACCGGCCTTGGGTGCTCTATAGGTTTGATTTCGTTGGAGAAAACAACGGTTTAACGGAATTCATCCGATTATTCCAAAGATTGAGACCATGGCGGCCGTGGCGCATGTAAACGCTGCGGGAGGCGGCTTAACCCCCAAATCCGGACGGACAATTGGAGAAGATTGAAGCGAATGGCAAAAGCAACAACCAAAAAGAAAACAAGCACAGCGAAAGCGAAGAAGAGCAAGCTGGCCTTCAAGGCCGGTGATCACGTGGTCTACCCGACCCACGGCGTCGGCCAGGTGCAGGGCATCGAGAAAGAAACCATCGCCGGGCACAAGCTGGAACTGGTCGTGGTGACTTTTGACAATGACCGGATGACCCTCCGGGTGCCGGTCAATAAGATGGATACGTCGGGCCTACGTAAGGTGAGCTCCCGCAAGATCATGGACAATGCGCTGACCACGCTGAAGGGCAAGGCCCGGATCAAGCGCACCATGTGGAGCCGCCGGGCCCAGGAATACGAAGCCAAGATCAATTCGGGCGATCCTGTCTCCATCGCCGAGGTGGTGCGCGATCTCTACCGCAATGTGGGCCAGCCCGATCAGTCTTTCTCGGAACGGCAAATCTATGAAGCCGCGCTGGAACGTCTGGCCGGCGAATATGCGGCGGTCGAGAATCTGGACAAGGAAAAGGCGACCGAGAAGCTGGAAGAGGTTCTACAGGCCGCTTAATTTGAATTTTCGCTTGGCATTCCGGGGACGGAGTGCCATTTGAAAAGAGACCTCAAACTAAATCGGGATGGACTAGTGACTTTCAAGAAACCGAAATTGATGCTGGCTGTTGTGGCCCTGGTGGCCGTCAGCGCGCTGGGTGCGTGCGATCCGGAAGTGGGCAGCGAAGCCTGGTGCAAGGCGCTGAAGGAAAAGCCGAAAGGCGACTGGTCTGCCAATGAAGCGACCGATTTCGCCAAGCACTGCGTGCTCAAGTAAGCCGGCGACGGTATAGAATTAAAGAAGCCGCCTCTCGGGGCGGCTTCTTCGCGTTTGGGGGGCTTTAACTCTTAAGCCGTCTTCAGGGGCAGGGGCGAATAGTCCACCGCCGCCATTTCCTCGCGGGCCAGTTTTTCCATCAGCATGGCCTTGGTGGCGACGAAGTCCGGATCGTCCCAGAGGTTGTTGATCTCCCCCGGGTCTTGTTCCAGGTCATAAATCTCGCCCCACTCCACGCCGTGATAGATCGACATGCGGTAGCGGTCGGTGACCAGGGTACGGAGCCGGATCGGCTGCTTGAGCCCGAAATAGGGCCGGGGTTCTTCCTGCTCCACCAGCGCCGCGCCGGAGCCTTGGTCTTCCGCCCCGCCGATCTCCGGCAACAGTGACCGGCCCTGAATGCCGTAATAGTGATCGAGGCCCGCCCGGTCCAAAATGGTTTGCGCGATATCGACGGTGCTCGACAGCGCCGAGGAGAAGCCGGCCGAGGCCCGGTCCGGCGTATCCGCCCAGATAAACGGCACCCGGATCAGCCCGTGATAGTGGATCGGCCCTTTGAGGATGAGCTGGTGATCGCCCAGCAGGTCGCCATGATCGGTGGTGAAGACCACGACCGTGTTGTCCGCCATGCCCAGCTCGTCCAGCTTGGCCAGTATCTGGCCGACACTGTCGTCGATCATGGAGATCATGCCGCAGGTGAGCGCCAGGGCTTCCCGCAGATGCTGTTCTTCGGCCAGGGCGAACAGCGACTGAGACGTGGTCACCTGGGTGCCGTTCTCGCGCCGCTCATGGGCCCAGGCCACGTTCGGCGGCGGGGCGGTGTTGGTGTGGAACGATTCCGGGATCACCATATCCTCGGGCTTGTACATGTCCCAATACTTGCCGGGCGGCGTAAACGGATGGTGCGGGTCCGGATACGACATCATCATGAAGAACGGCTTGTCGCCGTTCGATTTTGCATGCTCATCCAGATACTCAAGTGAGTGTTGGGTGATGTAGCTGGTCGGATAGTCCTCCTCCGGAATGGCGGTCCGCCAGGCCTGGGGACAGGTATAGTCGTGATCAAGCTGGTTCTCCGCGCCGCGAAGAGTGCGGGAATTCTCGTGCCGGCCTTCCAGCCAGCGGGTGTAATCGCCGCCCACCTCGTCGCCGTGGCCGGTCTGCAGCTTCACCGTCTCGAACCCGTAGAAGGGGGTCTTCACGTCGAACGTCGAATGTTCGTCCCAGCGCTCCGGCGTTTCCTGGTCATAGGCCTCGTCGCCGTGGTTATAGACCCGGGCTTCCCGGAACCGTTCCGGCGCCGGCTTCTTGCCCTCTTCCGGTTCGGGCCGGCCATAGGCGGCCGGACCGTTGGTCATGTTCTGCAGGTGGCTCTTACCGATCAGCGCCGTGCTGTAGCCTTGTTCCCTCAGCAGATCGACGAAGGTGGCCTCGCCCTGGTCCAGCGGAATACCGTTGTGCCGCACCCCGTGCACCGACGGCATGCGCCCGGTCATCAACGTGGAGCGGTTGGGCATGCAGATGGCGCAGGACACATAGAACTTGTCGAACGACCGCCCCCGCGCCGCGAGACTGTCGATGTGTGGCGTCTTGAGGACCGGATGGCCATAGCAGCCGAGATGGTCCGCCCGGTGCTGATCGGTGATGATGAATACGAAATTGGGTTGCTTGCTGTCGGCCATGTGTTCTGTCCCCTGTGCGCCCATCAAATGTGCGGCGCGCGATTGGTTGATTTCAGCCGATTAAAGCGGATGAGGCCGGTATTGAAAACCCGGCGTGGATGCAAAAGCAGCGATTTTCGCGGATTGGAAAGGAGCATAGGCCCGCTCGGGCTACCACTTTGCCTCCCATATAACTTCATTTAGAATGCCCCCGGACGAGTAACCGGGGGGCCCCCATTGCGGATGCGCCTGTTCAACGGAGGTTAGCGGCGGTTCTGGCCGCCGACGTGGCCGGCTACACGCGCCTGATGGAAGCCGATACTGACGGCACCGTGGCTGCCTGGCTCGACGCCCGTGATTCCCTTATCAAACCCTGCGTCGCCGATCATACCGGTAAGATCGTCAAGCTGACCGGCGACGGTTTCCTGGCCGAATTCCCGACGGTTTTGGAGGCGGTGAAATGCGCTATCTCCTTGCAGGAACAGTTGTCGGCCGGCGGACTGGACTTCCGCATGGGCATCAACATGGGTGATATCCTTGATGACGGCGAGGACATCCACGGCGAGGGGATCAATATCGCTGCCCGGATCGAGGCCTTGGCCGATCCCGGCGCGATCTGTCTTTCGGGCAGCGTGCACGAGTAGGTCCGGAACCGGATCGACCAGACAATTGAGTTCAAGGGCGAGTACGAAGTTAAGAACGTCTCCAACTCGGTGCGGGTTTTCCAGATCGGCGCTTCAGGCGCTTCACAAGCCGTGGCGCCACCGGCAAAGAAGCGCCCCGCCCTGGCGCTGGCGGGGATTGTCCTGATGGCCATCATCGCCGGCGGTTTGGCCTGGTGGCATTATGGCGGTGGGCCGGTCACGGAACCGGCTCGGCCGGTCGAGAAAATCGATTCAAAGCCGGCGATCGCCGTGTTGCCTTTCATCAATATGAGCGATGACAGAAATCAGGAATATTTCTCCGACGGTATGACGGAGGATTTGATCACCGACCTTTCCAGAATTTCAGCCCTTACCGTCATTTCCCGCACATCGACCTTCGCTTTTAAGGGTAAAGCGGTGGATGTTCGGAACGTGGCCAAGGAGTTGAATGTACGGTACGTGGTCGAAGGCAGTGTCCGAAAGGCGGGCGATAAGGTCAGAATAACCGCCCAGTTGATCGAAGCGAGCACGGGAAAACATCTTTGGGCGAACCGGTACGATAGAAACGTCAAAGATATATTTACCCTCCAGGACGAGGTTCGGGAAAAAATTGTTTCGGCTCTGGCGGTGAGTATTTCCCCGTCGGAAAAGCAACAGCTTGCACGTCATATCACCTCTGGTCCCGCCGCCTATCACGACTCTTTGAAGGGGTTGCAGCAAGAGAGTTACTTCACCCGTCAGGCCAATGAGGAGGCGATCCGGTTTTTCAAAAGCGCAACTGAACTCGATCCGTCTTTTGCCGCCGCGTATGCGCATCTGGCACAAGCTTACAGCTTAACGATTGAGCACGGTTGGACGGATTCTCCTAAAGAATTTAAGCAACTGGCTTTGGCTGCCGCTACCAGGGGTGTTGAGCTGGATGACACGCTTCCATTTGCCTATTGGTCTCTTGGGCGGATTTACTCGCGAAGCTATTTGCAGGACCTGGACCGGGCGGAGTGGGCGTTCAAGAACGCCATCGCCCTAAATCCCAATTATACCGATGGTATGATCTTTTTAGGGAACACGTTGACCTTCAAAGGGCGTGCCGAAGAGGCTCTGGTCTTGATCGACAAGGCCTTCAAGCTCAATCCAAACTATCCTTTCTGGTTCTTACAATCCAGGGGCATGGCAAAGTTCTGTCTGGGAGATTTCAAGGAAGCGGTGAAGACGTTCGAGAGCCTTGTTGAACGAAATATTGCATCGTCTTGGGGCAGGCGGTGGCTGATCGCTTCCCTTGGACAGGTCGGCGCTTTGGAAGACGCGGCTTGGCACAGGTCCGAATATTCGATGCAAGATCAGTGGGCGACGGTGACAGAAATGATGAACGCCATTCCGGTCGTCGATCCCTCTTGCCGGCAACAGTTCAAGGACGGTTTGTTAAAAGCTGGCGTGCCGGATCAGTAAAGACGGTGTTTCTCGAAGTTCATCAGCGCCAAACCACGTCCCCCAACCAAATAGGCCGCCCTCGTGAGGCGGCCTTTGGTAATTCGGTCCGGAACCATGACTTAGCGGGAGTAGTACTCGATCACCAGGTTCGGTTCCATCTGCACCGGGTAGGGCACGTCGGCCAGGCCGGGCTGGCGGATATAGCTGCCGCGCATCTTGCCGTGGTCCACCTGGACATATTCCGGCACGTCGCGTTCGGGCGAGCCGGCGGCTTCCAGTACAATCTGCAGATCCCGGGATTTTTCCTTGATCTCGATCACGTCGCCGTCTTTCACCGAATAGGACGGGATGTTGACCCGCTTGCCGTTCACCCGGATATGGCCGTGGTTGATGAACTGGCGGGCGGAGAACACGGTCGGCACGAACTTCATCCGGTAGATGACGGCGTCCAGCCGGCGTTCCAGCAGGCCGATCAGGTTTTCCGAGGTATCACCGGGGCGCCGGGCCGCATCGAGGTAATAGCGGCGGAACTGCTTCTCCGAAATATTGCCGTAATAGCCCTTGAGCTTTTGCTTAGCCTGCAGCTGAAGACCAAAGTCGGACGGCTTCTTACGCCGTTGCCCGTGCAGGCCGGGGCCGTATTCGCGGGTGTTAAAGGGGGATTTGGGCCGGCCCCACAGGTTGACCCGAAGGCGGCGGTCGATCTTATACTTCGCACGGATGCGTTTGGTCATGGTTCGTCTCTCTCACTCGTTAACCGGTCGTTTTTGTCCCGATAGTCCGGCCCGGAAAGTCTTTAAATGATCCGGCGGCGGGCGTACCGGACGTTATGCCGGTATCCACATTCTCGGGAATGAGCGCGGGACTATAGGGGTTTTGACCCCCGTGTCAACGCTATTGGGCGGTTTGGGCTTGCTTCACTTTCTCATACCCCGCCAGCGCATTTTCCCGGGCGATTTTGTGATCGACGATGGGGTAGGGGTAGGTCTCGCCCAGCTTGATGCCGGCGGCGGCGAGCTCAATATCCGTCGCCTCGACCGGCGCGTGGATCATTTTGTCCGGCAACTGGCTAAGTTCCGGGCACCATCTGCGGATATAGGCGCCCTTTGGATCGAACTTCCGGCCCTGGGTGATCGGGTTAAAGATGCGGAAATAGGGGGACGCGTCGGCGCCGCTGCCGGCCACCCACTGCCAGCCGGCAGCGTTGTTGGCCATGTCCGCGTCCAACAGCGTGTCCCAGAACCAGGCTTCGCCCTCCCGCCAGTCGATCCGCAGATGCTTGATCAGAAAGCTGGCGGCGATCATTCGCACCCGGTTGTGCAAGGTCCCGGTGGCCCAGAGCTCCCTGAGACCCGCATCGACCATGGGATAGCCGGTTTGGCCCCGCTGCCAGGCGCGCAAATCGTCCGCGCTGTCCCGCCAGGGATAGGCGTCGAACGCCGGTTTCCAGTTGGCGGTGGGTAAATCGGGATAGTGATAGAGAAGATGATGGGAATATTCCCGCCAGCCCACCTCACTCAGGAACTTTTCGCCGTCACTGCTCTGCGCCGGTTGGCGGTCTATCAGGTGCGCCGTGCGGGCGAATATCTGCCGGGAGGAGATTTCGCCGAAATGCAGGTGAGGCGACAGCCGGGAGGTTTGGTCCAGGTCCGGCCGGTCCCGCAGCTCCCCATAGCCGGACAATTTCTCGTCCAGGAATGTGGCCAAGGCTGCCGTAGCACCGCTCTCCCCCGGCTGCCAGAGATTGTCCCAGCCGGCCGCCCAATCGGGCGCGTGTGGCGTCAGGTTCCAATCGTCCAGCGCCTCGCCGGACAACGGGCAATCGGCCAAGGACACCGCCGGGGTGGGTAGAGGGGACTCCACCGGTTTGGCCCTGGCCGCCCGCCAAAAGGGGGTAAACACCTTGAACGGGGTGCCGTCATTTTTCACGGTCTCCCACGGCTCGTGCAGCAGATTTCCGGGGAAGCTCTTGGCCTCGATCCCGGTCTCGGTCAGCGCGGTTTTGATGTTGGTGTCCCGGGCGATGGCGTCGGGCTCATACAGCCGGTTCCAGTACACCGCGTCCGCGCCCGAGGACGTGACCAGCTTTTGCAGAGCGTCCTGCGCCGGTCCCCTGAACAGGTGGAGCCCGCCCAGGTTCTCTGACAACGCGGCCAAACTGTGATGCAGCCACCATTTGGACGCCCCGCCGATGGCGCGCACGTCGCCTGAGCCGTCTTCGTCATAAATGTAAACGGGGATGACGGGCCCGCGCGCCGCCGCCGCACTCAAGGCGGGATTGTCGGCCAGGCGCAAATCCCGGCGGAACCAGACAATGGTGGTCACGCCCTAATCGTCTTCCAGTTCGGAATCCCAGTACAGGAAGTCGCGCCAGCTTTCGTGCAGATAGTTGGGCGGGAAGCCGCGGCCGATTTCCTGCAGCAGATAGTTGTTCGGCTGCACCGGCTTGCGGTGGATAATCATGCCGGCTTCGCGCACCGACATGTTGCCCTTGCGCAGATTGCACTTGGAACATGCGGTCACCACGTTGGTCCATTCGGTGCGCCCACCCTTGGAGCGCGGAATCACATGATCAAAGGTCAGGTCCGGCGTCGGGAAGGGTGCGTTGCAGTATTGGCAAGTGAACCTGTCCCGCAGAAAAACGTTAAACCGGGTGAAGGCCGGCCGGCGCGAGACCTGCACATACTCTTTCAGGGAAATAACGCTCGGGAGCTGCATCTGCCAGCTTGGCGAATGAATGGCCTGATCGTATTCGGAAACCACGTTGACCCGGTCGAGGAACACGGCTTTGACGGCGTCCTGCCAGGACCAAAGAGACAGTGGGAAATAATTGAGGGGCCGGAAATCGGCGTTCAACACCAGGGCTGGGCAGCTTTCCAAGGCCGACGACATCGCTTCACTCTCCCGTTCATAGGCTACGGTGTCGACAGTTTAACGGGGGCGGCGGGAAATTCAACCAGCGACGCTCAATATCCCGTGGTATTCACAAAAGAATCATACGAGATATGGGGAAGCTAGGCGCTGACCCCGAAGATCCGCGCCAGGAACTCCATCCCGATCTGTATACCGACTTCGTCGATGGAATGGTCGAGGCCGGGGCGCATGTGACCCTGCACATCAATCCCGGCATCGGTCAGGGCCTTCACCGCGATGGGCTGGACCTCGCCCGGCACCAGTTCGTCCTGGTCGCCGTTGATCAGCACCATGGGCGGGGTGCTTTTCACCTCGTCCGCCAGGGTCTCCGCGCCGATCAGCCGGCCCGAATAACCGATGACCCCGGCCACCGGCTTCTCCCGCCGCGGCGTGGTGAAGACCGACATCATGGTGCCCTGGGAAAAGCCGATCAGCGCCAGCTTGTCTTCGGTCAGATTGTGCTTGGCCAGTTGGTCGTCGATGAACTTGTCCAGGATCGGTCGGGCCATGCGCGCGCCGGCCAGCATCGCCTCTTCGGTCCGTTCCTGCAGGCTGAACCATTGGTATCCGAACGGGGCCATATCGCAGGCGAAGGGAGCGTTGGGCGAAATAAACTTGGCGTCCGGCAGGATGCGGGCGAAATACGGGGCGAGACCGATCAGGTCATTGCCGTCCGCGCCCAGGCCATGGCACAGGATAACCAATTGTTTGATTTCGCCTCCGGAAGAGGGGCCAAATTCGAGTCCGTCGAGTTCGGGAAGATCGGACATAAGACACAGACTTTCGTTTCTGTTCTTAACAAGCTCCGAATTTAGCGGTATTGAGCAGGAATGCCCAACACAAGTTCCCCATCGACTGCAGCTGTTACCCGGTTTGCGCCCTCGCCGTCGGGTCATCTGCACTTGGGCCACGCCTATTCGGCGCTGTTTGCCTATGAGGCGGCGGCCGGCGGGCGGTTCCTGTTGCGGATCGAGGATATTGATCGAGGCCGCTGCCACCCGGAATTTGAAGCGTCCATTAAAGAAGACCTAGCGTGGCTGGGGCTTACCTGGGAGGAGCCAGTGCGCCGCCAGTCGGATCACATGGCGGATTACGCAGAAGCGTTGACGGAACTAGAAGGCAACGAACTTCTTTATCCCTGCTTCTGCACCCGCAAGGACATCTTGGCGGAGATCGAAAGCGCCGGCGCCGCGCCTCATGACGCGCAGATGGGTCCTGACGGGCCGATTTATCCCGGTATTTGCCGGGGGCTCTCGGAAGACGAGCGGCAGTCACGGATCAGCGCCGGGGAGGCTCACGCGCTGCGGCTGGATATGGCCACCGCATTGTCGCAAACGGCAAACCTCACATGGTCGGATTTGGATGCCGACGAGACCGCCGCCTCGCCGGAGATTTTCGGCGACGTGGTGCTGGCGCGCAAAGATACG
>JAYQGD010000028.1:6924-11912 GCA_038140415.1 Rhodospirillaceae bacterium | reverse complement strand
CGCTGTCCGGCGGCAATCTGCAGAAGTTCATCTTCGGCCGGGAAATCCTGCAGAATCCCGGCGTCATTGTCGCCCTGCAGCCCACTTGGGGGGTGGATGCGGGCTCGGCGGCCGCCATTCGGCAGGCGATGATTGATCTCGCCGAAGGGGGCGCGGCGGTGCTGGTGATCTCCCAGGACCTGGAGGAACTGTTCGAAGTTTCCGACCGGCTGGCGGTGATCTGCGAGGGCCGCTTGTCGACAGCGCATCCGGTGAACAGCATCACCGTCGACGAGATTGGACTGCTGATGTCGGGCATCTCCGAGCCGGCGCCGGAGGCCGCCCATGCCGATTAGGCTGGAAGAACGCGCCGAGTTTTCCAGGGTGATGATCTACGGCTCCCCCCTGGTCGCCGTGGTGCTGACCTTAATCGCCGGGGTCGGCCTGTTCGCGCTTCTCGGGGTTAGCCCGGCAGCGGCGATCTATTCGTTTTTTGTCTCGCCGGTGTCCACCGTGGACGGGGTGGCCGAACTGTTCGTCAAGGCGACGCCATTGGTGCTGATCGGTGTCGGGCTATCGTTCGGGTTCCGGGCCAATATCTGGAACATCGGGGCCGAGGGACAGTTGATCATGGGCGGCGTGGTCAGCGGCGGTCTGGCCCTGGCGTTTTTCGAGGTGGAATCGGTATTTCTACTGCCGGCCATGATGGTGGCGGGCGTGCTGGGCGGCATGGCTTGGGCGGCGATCCCGGCGTTTCTCAAGACCCGCTACAACACCAATGAAATTCTCACCAGCCTGATGCTGGTCTATATCGGCGCGCTGGTCCTGTCGTATCTGATCCACGGTCCATGGAAAGCACCGGGGAGTTTGAATTTTCCTGAATCCGAGCTATTCCACCCCTCCGCGCAAATGCCCATCCTGGTCGCGGAGACGCGGCTGCATATCGGCTGGATACTAGCGCTGCTGGTGGTCGCCACCGGCTGGCTGCTGATCGCCAAGCACATCATTGGCTTTCAGATCAAAGTCATCGGGATGGCCCCCATGGCCGCCGGGTTTGCCGGCTTCCGGGAGAAACGCATCGTCTGGATGACCCTGATGATCGGCGGCGGCACGGCCGGGCTTGCCGGCATGATCGAAGTCTCCGGCCCCATCGGGCAGATCGTGCCCGTGATTTCGCCGGGCTACGGCTTTACCGCCATCATTGTCGCCTTCCTGGGGCGGTTGCATCCGGTCGGCGTGCTGTTCGCCGGCACCTTGATGGCGCTCACTTATCTCGGGGGTGAGGCGGCGCAGATTGATCTCAACCTGCCGAACGCGGTTACCGGCGTGTTCCAGGGCATGCTGCTGTTCTTCCTGTTGGCGGCGGACGTGCTGGTCAAATACCGCATCCGGATCGGCTCAAGCACGCCGGCCGCCATGTCTTCGGAGGCGGCGGAGTAGCCATGGACACGTTCACCCTGGCCATGCTGACCATCGTCACCGCGTCCACGCCGCTGGTGTTTGCCGCCGTGGGTGAGGTGCTGGTGGAGAAATCCGGCGTTCTTAATCTGGGCGTCGAGGGCATGATGATCATGGGCGCGATCGCCGCGTTTGCCACCGGTGTCTCCACCGGCAGTGCGATCCTGGCCATTCTCGCCGGCGCCGGAGCGGGCATGTTGGTGGGCTTCCTGTTCGGCGTCCTGACCCTCAACCTGATGGCCAATCAGGTGGCGACGGGGCTGGCGCTGACCCTTTTCGGCCTGGGCTTAAGCGCACTTATGGGCACGGACTATGTGGGGAAGACCTTTGAAGGCTTGCCTAAACTGGATATTCCGTTCCTGAGCCAGATACCCGTGATCGGGCCGATCATTTTCGGTCAGGACGGTTTGGTCTATCTCTCCGTGGCGTCGGTGATTGGACTAGGCTGGTTTATGGCCAAGACCCGCTGGGGATTGTTGGTTCGAGCCGTCGGAGAGAACCACGAAGCCGCCCATTCCATCGGCCATCCGGTCAATTTGATTCGCATGCTTTGTGTCCTTTTCGGGGGCGCCATGGCCGGATTGGGTGGAGCCTATCTGTCTTTGGCGCACACGCCGCTTTGGGTTGAAAACATGACCGCCGGGCGGGGCTGGATCGCCTTGGCACTGGTGGTTTTCGCCTCCTGGAAGCCGGGTAGAGCGTTCTTCGGCGCCTACCTGTTTGGTGGCATTTCGATCATTCAGTTACATGCCCAGGCATTAGGTATTGCCATACCTGCACAGTTCATGTCTATGCTGCCTTATGCCGCGACGATCATTGTTCTAGTATTGATCTCCAAGGACGCTTCACGGGCGCGGCTGAACGCCCCGGCGTGCCTTGGCAAGAGTTTTCGCGAAACCGCTTAAAACACCCTAACCGCGACGGAGGAAGTAAGGATGACATTCAAGAAATCAATAATCGGCCTGGCGGCGATTGCCGCCGCGGGCGCCATGGCTTTCACAGCTCCGGCCAAGGCCGCCGATCCGCTCAAGGTCGGCTTTGTCTATGTGGGCCCCATCGGTGATCACGGCTGGTCTTACGAACATAACCAAGGCCGGCTGGCGATTGAACGGGCGTTCGGTGATTTGGTGAAAACCAGCTACGTGGAAAAGGTGCCGGAAGGCGCGGACGCACAGCGGGTCATTACGCAATTGGTGCAGAAAGGCCATGGCCTTATCTTCACCACGTCGTTCGGCTATATGAACCCGACGCAGCGGGTGGCCAAGCGCTTCCCCAAGGTGAAATTCGAACATGCCACCGGCTTTAAGCGTTCGCCCAACATGTCCACTTATTCCGCCCGGTTCTACGAAGGCCGCCACGTTGCCGGCATCCTGGCAGGCAAGATGACCAAAACCAACAAGCTGGGCTATGTGGCGTCTTTCCCGATCCCGGAAGTGATCCGCGGCATCAACGCGACCATTATCGCGGCGCGCTCGGTCAATCCGAAAGCGACCATCAAGGTTGTCTGGGTGTCCACCTGGTTCGATCCGGGCAAGGAAGCGGATGCCGCCAAGGCGCTGATCGACCAGGGCGTGGACGTGATGCTGCAGCACACGGATTCCCCGGCCCCGGTGCAGGTGGCTGAACAGCGGGGCATCCTAGCCATCGGCCAAGCCTCCGACATGAAACGGTTCGGCCCCAAGTCCCACATGACGGCCATCATCGACAACTGGGCGCCGTATTATATCGCGCGCACCAAGGCGGTTCTGGATGGCAACTGGAAGTCCCAGGACACCTGGGGCGGCTTCAAGTCCGGCATGGTTGAAATGGGTGAGTTTAACCCCTCACTGCCGGCGGATGTCGTCGCCATGGCGAAAAAGGCCCAGGAGGGAATCACCAACGGGACCGTCCACGCGTTCCAAGGCCCGATCAAAGATCAGTCCGGTAAGGTCGTGATCAAGGCCGGTGAGCGGGCTGATGACAAAATGCTGGCCGGCATGAACTTCTATGTGGAAGGCGTCGAAGGCAGCATTCCGAAGTAAGAATTTCCACAGTCGACTATCGGGGCCCGGTCTTCCAGCCGGGCCCCGTTTGTTTTCGGCGCGGTTCCGCTATTGCGCTGATTTCGGCTAGAATGCTTTCATACCGACCGCCCACGAATGATCCATCAATTGCCGGATAGGGGGCTGGACTGATCAGTCTGCCTCCGCTTCTTGTAATGCCTGCCAGATTTTTTCCGGCGTTGCCGGCATATCCAGGTGCGTGACGCCTTCGGGCGCCAGCGCATCCAGCACGGCATTCATGATGGCCGCTAGACCGCCCACATTGCCGGCTTCGCCCGCGCCCTTTGCGCCAATCGGATTGGTCGCGGTCGGCACGGGATTGTTGTCACAGTCAAATTGGCACATATCGTCCGCGCGCGGCATGCCGTAATCCAGGAAGGAGCCGGTGAGGAGTTGACCGGTCTCGTCGTCATAGACAACCTGTTCGGAAAAAACCTGACCGACAGCCTGGCCGATGCCGCCATGAATTTGCCCTTCCAACGTGAGGGCGTTGATGACGGTGCCCACATCGTCGGTGACCGTGTAGCGTAAGACCTCACAATCGCCTGTGTCCGGATCGATTTCCACCTCGCAGACGTGACAGCCGTTGGGGAAGTTTGGAATATCCGGTGCGAAAGTGGCCGAGTCATAGAGTCCAGGTTCTAGATGATCCGGCACTTCTTTGCTGTTGAAGGCCGATTTCGCGACATCCTTGAGTGTCATGGTCTTGTCGGTGCCGGCCACCCGGAATGTTCCGTCCTCGAATTCGATATCCTTCTCGGCGGCTTCCAGGAAATGGGCGGCAAATTGGCGGGCCTTATCGATCACCTTGTCGGCCGCCATGACGGCGGCCGTGCCGCCCAGCGCCGCCGTGCGCGAGGCATAGGTGCCACCGCCGTCGGGCAGAATATCGGTGTCGCCCTCAAACACGCGGATATCATCTTCATCGAGCCCCAGCCGATCGCTGATCAGAATTTTGTACATGGTCTCGTGGCCTTGACCGTGATTGAGGGAGCCGGCCTGGACGGTAAGCACCCCTGTGGGGTCAAAGCGCACGACGACTGTTTCACCCTTCATTTGTGAAGTTTGTTCGATAATATTGGACATGCCGATGCCGCGTAGTTTGCCCCGTTTCTTGGCTTCGGCGCGTCGGTCCTCGAACGTGGCGTATTCGGCGCGGGCCAATGAATCCTCCAAGTTCTTGGGGAAGTCACCGCAATCCAGGGTGTAGATCAGCCCTGTTTTGAACGGCATGTCCTCGGTTGGAACGGTGTTGCGGCGCCGGATTTCCGCCCGGTCTAGCCCCATTTCCCGGGCCGCCCGGTCGATAAGACGTTCGACGATATAGGACGCCTCCGGCCGGCCTGACCCCCGATAGGGACCCGTGATCGACGTGTTGGTGAAAACCACGTTCACATGGGCGGCGATAGCAGGTGTGGTATAGGTGCCCGCCAAGCCACCCAGGTGGAAGGTGGGCGTAACGATGCTCGACCGGCCCAGATAGCCGCCGACGGTGATTGTGTTCTCTAC
>JAYQGD010000028.1:0-6914 GCA_038140415.1 Rhodospirillaceae bacterium | reverse complement strand
GTTCTCTACCTTGATGGCGAGAAATTTGCCGTCCTTATCGAGGGCGATGGCGGCCTCCGTCCACATGTCCCGGTCGTGTTCGTCGGTCGCCAAGCCTTCGGACCGGTCGCTGATCCATTTCACCGGCCGGCCAATTTTTTTCGCGGCCCAGGGACAGAGAATATACTCCGGTGAATAGCCGCCCTTGAGACCGAAGCTGCCGCCGACATCACCGGACATGATCCGGAACGCCGTGCCCGGCACCCGAAAAACGTTATTCGACATGGCGGTTTTCAGGTTATAGGGCTGCTGGACTCCGGCGTAGAGCGTATAGCGATCCTGCCGATGGTCATAGTCGCCAAGGCAGCCCCTGGTCTCCATCGTGTTAGGGGATATCCGGTTGATCCGGAGCTTCAGCCGGCTGACATGGTGGGCGGCGTTGAATGCAGCCTCCACCCGGTCGGTGTCACCGACGTCGTGGATGTAGCATTCATTGGCCGCGCAATCAGGCCAAAGCTGCGGTGCATCCGGCTCTCGTGCTTTGAGTGGGTCGGTGACCGACGGCAAAGGCGTGTAGTCTACCTCAATCAATTCTGCCGCATCCTTGGCCTGGTCCAACGTCTTGGCGACAACAAAAGCGACCGGATCACCCACATACATAACCCGCTCCAACACCAGCGCGGGCCTGGGGGTTAGATAGAGCGGCGAGCCGTCTCGGCGCTTGAAAAATGTGATCTCAGGCAAGTGGGAGCCGAGACCATCGGCGGCAAAATCCTCACCCGTGTAAACGGCAACCACACCCGGCGCATCCTTAGCCTTGGATACATTGATGCTGTGGATTTTTGCATGGGCATGGGGGGAGCGAAGTACAAAACCGTGGCACATTCGCGGTAGGACGTAGTCGTCGATATACAGTCCCCGGCCCGTTAGCAGCCTTGGGTCCTCGGTGCGCGGCACCGGCTGACCCATCGCAAACTTACCCATAAGTCCTCCCCATATTTGGCTACTCTTTGGGATACGTTAGCTGGAAATATGGTCCCGGCCAAGGTAGAGCCAGGGCGTTTTGGTTGACAAAACGGCGTTGCCGCTGCCCCATTGTCCCAGCCGTTTTTTTTAAGGGGAGACAAAGGCGATGGATAAGGTCGAGCGGGCCCTTCGCGATCTGGTGGTGGCCAATCGGATGCTGGCACATAACAGGGTCTTGGACGCCTACGGGCATGTCAGTATCCGCCATCCGGCAGACCCAACCCGGCATTTTTTGGCGCGCTCCTTGAGCCCTGGTATTGTCACTGAGAATGATATCGTCGAGTTCACCCATGACGGCTTGCCGGTCAATGATGAGAAGCGTCCGCTCTATCTGGAGCGCTTTATCCACGGCGGCGTCTACATGGCCCGACCCGACATCAATGCCGTCCTGCACGCCCATTCCGACGAGGTGTTGCCATTCACAATTTCCAGCGTGCCGCTCCGAGCCGTGGTGCATTCCATCGGCGATATCGGTCACAATATACCGGTCTGGGATATCGCTGATAAGTTCGGGACCAACACGGATTTGCTGGTGCGCAATTTGGATCAGGGCAAAGATTTAGCAGCCACCCTGGCCGGCAACCGGGTGGCGCTGATGCGCTCCCACGGGTTTGTCTCCACCGGCCGGACGTTGAATGATCTGGTCCGCATCTCGGTCTATATCCCCCGCAATGCGCGGGTGCAGATGCAGGCCATCCAGCTGGGCGGGGAGGTCAAATATCTGCATGAGGGCGAGATTAATGCCCGGCTGGATTTCGATCCGGAATCACCGGCAGCGCGACGGGGCTGGGAATTTTGGGCGAACGAGGCCGGCTGCGGGGAGATGCTTTAGTTTTTTCATCCAGTCGAGGCAATGATGGGGAAAGCCTAGAGATGACGGATCAACCGTTTGTGTTTTCTGATGAAACGGGAAAACTGAGCGACGAAGAATATACACGTGCTCTGGCTTGGCTGTCCGACATCAAAGGTGTGATTGAGGATCGCGTGCGGCGGGCCGAAAGTGACCACGATTGGGCGCTATTGTGGCTGGAGAGATCCGTCAGGCTGGCGAATAGAAACGGTTACTTCCCTGAGACTTCCTTCGCCAACGGGGCGACGTAGCGCGGCTCCGTATCCCACGGAAAGAACACCCAGTGATTCTGCGGCACCTCGTGAACAAACGTATCGACAAAGGGCATGCCGTCGGTCTTGGCGTAGACTGTAGCCACATGGGAATTGGGCAGTAACTGCCGCGCGGCTTTCATGGTTGTGCCGGTGTCCACCAGATCATCAATCATCAGCCAGCCCTCGCCCTGGTCGGCGACGGCCTCGGCAGGAATTTTGATGATGTTTACGTCGCCCATTTCCTTTTCTTCGTAGGTGGCGATGCAGATCGTGTCGACGTAGCGGATTTCCATTTCCCGGGCGATGATCGTGGCAGGCACTAGTCCACCGCGGGTGATGGCGACGATGCCTTTCCAGGTGCCGATTTCCAGAAGCTTGCGGACAAGCAGTTTGGCGTCCCGGTGGACCTCGAACCAATTGACATGGTGTTCGATGTAATCTGGACGCATGTCGCTCATGTATGACTTCCCTCGTATCGGCTCGTTGGCCGGGGCGGATTGTACCATCCCGATTAAACGGAGCAAGGCCAAGGGGGGAGTGGTAGGGAAGGGGCCTCGACATTCCAGGCTAATGTGGTATTTAGCGGCGAGACAATTCGGAAGAGACCCATGAAATACATGCATACAGCCATTTATGTTGTGCTTATTGTCCTGGTGAACTGGCTGTTCACCGTGGTGCCTCTGGTCGAACTGCCGGGCGGAACCATGTGGCCGCCTGTTGCCCTAGTGGTCGGATTCGTTTTCGTCGCCCGGGACTTCGCGCAGCGGGAAATCGGCCATTGGGTGTTGGCGGCAATGGCCGTCGGCGTGATTATCAGTTATTTCATGGCGTCGCCGCAAGTTGCCCTGGCCAGTGCTGTAGCCTTTGCCGTCAGCGAGCTGGCGGATTGGGCGGTTTACACCTTCACCGGCCGACCCCTGTCGGAGCGCATATTGTATTCCAGCATTATTGGCACCCCGATTGATAGCGTGGTGTTTCTGTCGATGGTGGGGTTTTTCTCGGTGGCCGGCGCGGCCGCGATGACCGCCAGTAAGCTGCTGGGCGCGTTGATCGTGTGGTGGCTGATCCGCCGGCGGGAAGCCGCCCGCGCCATCGCCTAAACCTAAATCTTAGAAGCCCCGCCGAGGATAAATGCGCCATAGACCGATGGCGCCAGGCCCAGGTTCTTAAGTGTATCGCGCGCCTCGACCCAGGCCTGACCCACGTTTCCGGACTTCGCCTCCCGGTGAAAGGTTTCCATAAACAGCCGGGTGCCCCGGTCCTCCACCGGCCATAGGCTGTTCACCACAATCCGGGCTCCGCCCAGATACAGGCTTCGGGCCAGGCCTAGAAAGTCATCTCCCGCCACAGCCTCACCGGCCCCGGTTTCGCAAGCCGACAAGACCACCAGCTTTGCTGTTACCGGTTTCTCGAACAGTTCCGACGCGGTAAGTCGGTCCGACGTCTTGCCGCCCAGGACGATGGCGGAATTTAGCGGCTGGTCCGCATCGAATAGTCCATGGGTGGCCAGATGCAAGATGGAAACGCCGTGACCGACCGACCGGCGAAGTGCTGACTTGCCGGCGGCGCTTCCGATCAGCGGTGATTTTCCGTAGAGATTCGAGATGTTGGTGGCCTCCAATCGTGCGCCCAGCAGCTGATCAAAGGCGCCGCCGAAATCCGGATCGCCGAGAACGACAGCGGAGGTGTTGGCTGTGCCGCCGGTCGATGCATTGCGGAGCAGCCAGCCGCCCGTGGGCAGCACCACAGCCGGTGCTGAAATCTCAAGCGCGCCCCACGGCAGGAAATAAAATGGTCCAGTTGGGACGGCATAGATCACACCACCAGGTTTAAGGTCGGGCAGGGACAACAGGCCGGTCAGACGAGCGGCGAGCCGCGATTGCCGGTCTGCATTGGTGGCCTCAACGGTATCGGCGAAATCCCGGATCAGGAGCTGGAACTGTTCCACGGTCGGCCGCAGTTCTGTGACTTTCGCACTCGTGCGGGTGATGGCCAGATAGGCCGCCTTGACGTCATCGTCTGCCGGGATGAAGTACAACATTACGTCGTTCTCACCGAGTGCCGCTTGTACGTCCGTCAAGGTGTGGGTGCGGATTGCCATGGTGGCGGCGAGTTCGGCGTCGGCGGTAGAGAGCTGACTGATCAGCGCAGTCCGATTGCGCAACAGCTCGTCCAGCTTGGTCTTGGCAGTTCCCGCCTCTCCCTTGAAGGCCGAAGCAGTGATACGCAACCGCCGGATATCCGTGTCAATAGCTCGGATGCGGCCGACCAGCTCGGCTTGGCCTTTCTCGGCGACCTGACGTTCCGCCAGCATATCGACAAACGCGCGGGCCCGGCCCCGCTCCATGTCCTGGAACAACTGGCCCATATCGCCCCGGCGGCGATCTAACATGGCAAGCCGTCGTGTGACGTCCTCCTTGCCGATCCCGAACCGGCGCTTGGCCCTGTCCGTGCCCAACGATCCAATGGCCTGTTCCATGGCGGTTTGGGCACGGCGGAACGCCGCCTCCGCATCGGCAGGCTCGTTCTGATCGAGTAGAACCTCGCCGCGGATGGCCTCGACCCGCCAGACCATATCGTTCAGCCCCTGTGCCAGCGCTTTGGCGATGGCTTTATCGGCAGCCTTTTAGGCGTCATCAAACAGGCCTGCCTTGCTCAGCGCATAGGCTTGCAGGGCGTTGATCAAGATGCCGCCGTTGGCGTAGCCGATTTGGTCATAGAACCCCTGCGCCAGCTTAAACTCCGCCGCGCCGGCAGCGGCGGTTTTGGCCGTTGTGACCTTTGCCGTACCGATCACCGCGAAATTAGTGGCCCGGCCGTAATACATGTCGCTGAAGACATTCAGCACAGAGCCATAGATCGGATGCTGGGCGACCCAAAAAACATCATCCAGAAGCCATTCCGCCATTGCGCCCCATTTGAGCGCCGCGTCAAAATTGCCGAGCATCAGTTCCGAGACGCCGAGAGCAACATGAGCCCTAATCTGTGCCGTGGTTAAATTAACCAGCGCCGCCAAATTCGACGGGGGACCACCGTAGGATGTCGGCATCCGCCAACCTTTGAGTGCGTTGATCACCCGGATCAGATCGACCTGGGCACCGGCATAGTCCCCCAGCCATACCTTCGTCTCCCCGCGCAAGGCGAGGGAGCTGACGTTGGTGCCGAAGGCAGCGGCTTCCAACCGGCTTGTCCGCTCAATCTCGTCCAGCGCTTCTCCGGACCGGCCCATCATGATCAGGACCTGGGTCTGGAGGTGAGACGCGTGCCACCGGGCGATGGGCGACTGTGCCGCGGAAAGTTCGCTATCCAAAGAAGTTAGGGCAGTGGCGCCGTCGCCGCCTAAGTACGCGTCATAGGCGGTTTCCAGCTCTTTGGAGACCGGGGTGCCGTAGACGGTCTGTGCGCCGGCGCGGGGCATTCGGGCTGCCGCTGCCGATAATCCGACCCGGGTGGACCTTCCGGCAGGGACCTCAGGGCGAAGGGATTGAACCAAGGAGTCTTCACCGCCGGCAAACGAATCTTGAACCGACAATTGCCCAACCTGCGGCAACGGGACAGGCCCGGCGCAGGCGGCCAGGATCAGACCGGCAAACAGAATGCCCAAGGCACGGACGCCCCGGCGAAGAAACCGGAAATTATGCTCAAAGCTTAGAATAATCATTCCCCAAGGTTGAGCAGTCCGGGCATTCGCAGTCTTTTCGAGTTACGCGTCGATGACCAGATTGCCCTTAGGAATACTGACGCATGACAGGCAAGATCCGGATTCGGGGTTCTCGCCCGGTTCGGAGAGATAGTCGACCTCGCCCTCGATCACCGCGGTAATGCACGTGCCACAATTGCCTGCCCGGCAGCCAAAATCTATGGTGACCCCATGTTCTTCCGCCAGATCCAAAATACTGCCGATATCGGAGTTCCAGGTCACCGTCTTTTCGCTCTTGGCGAATTTCACGGTCAAACCTTCCGCTTTTTTCTCGCCTGCCTCGGCATCGGCATGATCGTCGGCCTCCTTCTTTTTCTTAACCGTGGCAGGGCCAAAGGCTTCGTAGTGGAGGTGATCTTCGGGCACCTGCCATTCGCGCAAGTCCTCGAACAGCGAATTCATCATCGGCGGCGGACCGCAGAAATAGAAATGATAGTTGTTGGACGGCAGGACTTCCTGGAACAAGGGCACACCAACCCTGCTCGCGTGATCGTAATCCTCGCCTTCGACGTCATCATCGGTGGGATCGGAATAGCAGATGCGAACGCGAATATTGTCCGCAGAATTCGCGATCTCTTTCAGGTGATCCTTCATGATGTGTTCCTGGCCATTACGTACGCCATAAAAGAACCAAATTTCCGAACGCCATTCCCTGGCGACGATTTCGTTTAGCATGGACAAGACCGGTGTCAAACCGACCCCGCCACCGATCAGGACGACCGGATGGGGTTTTGTCACATCCAGGAAAAAGTGACCGGACGGCGCTTTGACATCCAGGATATCGCCTTCACTGATATTGTTGTGAAAATGGTTGGACGCCAGGCCCGGGGGCGCGTCAGGATTATCGCGGGGCGGCGGGATCTTTTTGATGGAAACCCGATAGCGGTCCTGATCAGGCGCGTCGGACAATGAATAGCAACGGACCGTGTTTTTCGTTTGTCCGGGAATATCCAGATTAAAGGTCAGAAATTGGCCGGGCTGGAACGGCGGCAATGAGCGGCCATCGTGCGGCTTCAGATAAAAGGAGCAGATATCGCCGCCCTCGAAGTTTTTTTGCGCGACTTCGAATTTCCTGAACCCCTGCCAGGACAGCTCTTCCTGAGCC
>JAYQGD010000027.1:0-12059 GCA_038140415.1 Rhodospirillaceae bacterium | reverse complement strand
CATCATCGACGGCGCGTCCGGCGTGCGCCGCCGGCTGGATATCGACAATCCGCAATTGGATTTTCCGGTGCTCAAGGACCTCAAGGAACAGGGCATCACCGATTACGTGGCCATGCCCGTGGCCTTCAGCGACGGCCAGGTGAACGTCTTTTCCATCACCACTGAGCGCCCCGGCGGCTTTTCCACCGAGGACCTGGGTTATATCTACGAGATCATGCCCCTGTTCAGCCGGCTGGTGGAAATGCACTACGTCCGCCGGACGGCGGTAACTATTCTCGACACTTATCTGGGCAAACAGACCGGGCGGCGCGTGCTCGACGGGAAGATCAAGCGGGGCGACGGCGACAATGTCTACGCGGTGATTTGGTTCTGTGATCTGCGCAATTCCACGCCGCTCTCGGAGAGCATGGAACGCAGCGACTTCCTCGCCATGTTCAATAAGTTTCTGGAGGCCATGGCCGGCGCGGTCCTGGACAATGGCGGCGAGGTGTTGCGTTATATCGGCGACGCGGCCCTGGCGATCTTTCCGATCACCGGCGATGTCGGCCTGGCCACACCGGAAGCCACCCGCAAAGCCGCCAAGGCGGCCCGGGACGCGATCAAGCGCATGGGCGAGGTCAACGCCGCCCGCCGGGAAGCCGGCGAGGAAGACATCGGCTTCGGCATCGGGCTACATCTGGGCGACGTGACTTACGGCAATATCGGCGCGCCAACGCGCCTCGAGTTCACGGTGATCGGCGCGGCCGCCAACGAGGCGGCTCGGATTGAAAGCCTGACCAAGAACCTGGGCGAGCCGGTGCTGATGAGCGCCAAATTCAACGAGTGCTATCCGTCCAAGTTGCGGTCCGTCGGCAAACACGACCTGAAAGGCGTGTCCGGCACTCACGAGATTTTCACGTTCCCCGCCGCTTAGATCTTTCATGCATAAAGTGTAGTTCATGTCTCATCGCACCGTTGCCCTTCGCCTACTCATCCTCATTGTACCGCTATTGGCGATGGCGTCGTGTTCCGGCGGCGGCATCGAAGATCAGCCTTTCTACAATCCGAGCAAGTATCACCACACGGCGGAAGGCTTCCGCAATCCGCCGGACAGTCCGGAACGAGTGCGTCAGGCCGGGCGGTTTTTCTCTTTCCTCTGGAAACGACTGACCGAAGACACGGCGGTGATCGAGCTGCCGGAGGGACATGTCCTTCCCTCTGACGAGGTGAAAAAGCAGTTGGCCGCCGCCCCCCAAAACGCGCGGATCACCTGGATCGGCCACGCGACATTTCTGATCGGGCTCAACGGGCTCAATATTCTCACCGATCCTCATTTCACCGAACGATCCTCGCCGTTTTCCTTTGCCGGGCCCAAGCGTTATGCGCCGCACGGCATGGCCATCAAGGATTTGCCGCCCATCGACGTGATTCTGATCTCCCACAATCATTATGATTCATTTGATGAAGACAGCTTACGGGCTCTGGCCAAGCACAGCCCCAAGGCCCGTGTGCTGACGCCGCTCGGTCTGGAGGTCACGACCCGCGAGTGGGGGTTTACCAACACAAAGGATATGGATTGGTATGACGCGGACAAAGTCGGTGGGGTGACCTTTCTCGCCACGCCGGCCATTCACCGGGCCAACCGCTGGCTATTCGATGTGAACGAGACCCTCTGGGCCGGCTTCACGATCGAGGCCAACGGAAAGAAAATCTGGTTTGTGGGCGACACCGGGATCGGTCCCATGTTCGAGCGGGAGCTGGTGAAAAAAATCAGCCCGGTTGATATCACCCTGGCGCCCGCCGGCGCGTTCCTGCCCCGCGAAGTGATGCGCGCCGTGCACACCACGCCGGAGGAAGGGCTGGAACTGGCCCGCATGATGCGCTCCGAGACCGCCATCGCCATGCACTGGGGCACCTTCCCCTTAGGCTCCGATAACCCCCTTCAGGGCCAGGCCCGGTTCATGGGCGCGCCCGATAACGGGGTAAAGAAAGTCATGATGCGGATCGGCGAAACCAGCGATTTGCGCGAGATGTGGTAAGGGCTTAGACCCGGTTCTGGATTTCCGGGCCGTCCGCCTGATAGCGATAGGCGCGAAACACATTGTTGGTGCCGCTTTCACGCACGTCAGGCTCATCGGGCACGAAGTGCGGCGAGATATACTCCCAGACCACGTCGCCGCCGGGAGTCACCTCGAAGATGCGGCCCCACTGGCCTTCGCAGATCAGCGTATTGCCGGACCAGAGACGCTGTGCGCCGGAGATAAACGGACTGTCGAACGTGTAGCCCGGCTTGCCCCGGTATTCCCACACGGTTTCCTTGGTGGCGGGATCAAACTCCAGCACGGCGGAATGACGGCGCGGCGAATGGGTCCCGTTGACAAAGACCATATAGTTGCCGTTCTCCAGGGCCTGGAAGTCGTGCTGGTGGCCCAGGTCCCGGTCCCGCCATTCCCATTTGAACTTCTTGGTTTCCCGGTCGATCACCGCGATCAGGTGATTGTGGCGGAAGCTGATCATGATGTCGCCGTTGTCCAACGCCCAGAGTGAGTTCGGGTGCGCCCATTCGGCCCGGGGACAGATCGGACAGTTGGGATAGTTTTCGATCTCCAGCTCTTCGTGGGCGTGCCATTCCCAAACCATGTTGCCGGCCGGGTCAACTTCGCGGATGTAATCCCCCCAAATGCCGCCCGCGTCTTCCGAGCCTTCGCGGCCGCCTTGGACCCGCGCTGCGGCGTCATCCGGCAGCAACTTCCACGCCAGATAGATGGTGTTGCCGTTGGGCAATCTTCGGAAATCATGGTGCTGGGTGTCGTCAGTGTATTCCCAGACCGTATTGCCGTCCCAGTCCAGTTCCTGCAGCTGCCCGCCCTTGGCGTTCAGATGCACCGGACCGGCCTCGGTCTTGGTGGCGACGAGCAGATTGCCGTTGGGTAATAGCTGCGCATAGTTGCCGGGCTGGGCGTCCAGCGCCCACTCGTGCACCACCTCGCCGTCCAAATTCAGCAGGTACGTGGTTTTCTGGATGAGCGGCGTGAACAGGGTAAAGCCGGGGGTCGCGCGGTCCCGGTCGATATCGGTCAGGCCAAAATTGGTAAACCGCATGGACGTTTATTCGGGGAGATCAATCTCCAGGATCGACATGTTGAAATCGTAGGAAACGTCTTCCGGGTCTTCGTCATCCTTGTAAATGACGCCGATAAACTCGTCGGCCACATAAACTTCCACGGAACCGTCGGATTGGGGCCGGTCCTTCAACACAAACTCGACGTTGTTGAATTTCGCCCGCAGGTATTTCTGCACCCGCGCCATATCTTCATCGGTCATGGAAACGTCCCCTATTATTGATCGTCAATGGCGGCGTTTTTAGCAGGTGTCGCGGTCCTTGGCCATGGGCCAGACCGGTTTAGTTTTCGGATATTGCCGCCCTGGCGCGTCGCAGGCTCCGGGCCTCCAGATGCGCCAGATAAGTGCCCGCCGCGACAATGGCCAGGCCGCCGATCCAGACCCAAATCTCGGGCACTTCCTTGAACACGACAAAGCCGAGAACGGCGGAGAAAATCAGCCGAGCGAAGGTCATCGGCGAGACCGCGGTCACGTCGCCGAACTGGAAGGCCTTTACCAGACAGACATTGGCGAAACTGGAGAGCGCGCCGGCGAGAATAATGATCACCCATTGCTCCACCGTCGGCCAGGTCCAGAAAAACAGCGCCGGGACCAGGGCCATGGGCACCACCAGCGCGGTCGGGTAGGCGGTAACCACCAGGGCTGAATTTTCCCGGGACAGAATTTTGCCGGAGAGCGCAAACGCCGCCCAGAAAAACGCCGAAACGATTACCGAAATGCTGCCTAGGGAAACGTCGGCGAACCCCGGCCGAATGATGATCAGAGAGCCGGCGAATCCGAGAAACATAGCCAGCCAGCGGGAAGGATCGTTGGGCTCCTTCAACAGCCAGACGGCCATCAGCGACATCACGATGGGCTCGATCAGGCCCAACGCCGTCGCCGTGGCCAGCGGCGTCAGCAGCAGCCCGTAATACCAGGTGGAGAGCGCCGCCACTTGAAACAGCGCCCGGCCCACCATCAGTCCGGGCCGCCTGGGCGTCAGATTCGAATAATCGGCGCGCAGCAGGAACGGCACGAGGGCGATAAAGCCGAACAGATTGCGCAGGAACACCAACTCGAACACGTGCAAAGAATTGCCCAGGTAGCGGATCAGGCTGAACACGGTGGAAAAGATCGCGCCCGCCAGGAGCATCCACAGCATGCCTTTGATATTTTCACCAGAGGTCAGCGGGGTGGTCATACGCTTTATAGCCTCAAAAGAAAAAGCGGCGGTCCGGAACCGCCGCCCTTCTCAATCAAATCCGTAATGTCTATTCCGCAGCCGCCTTATCCAGCAGGGTCGCGGCGTAGGTTTCCCGGCGCACCAGGTTTTCCTCATAGACCTCGTCGAACTCGGGCACGACCGAGTTTTTGACGCAGTCGTTGGTCAAGAGCGCCTCTGTCCAGGCCTGGATTTTCGGATAATCCTTCATTAGTCCGGTCTTACAGATCGCCTCGACCATGTTGAAGCGCATCAGTAACGGCGCATAGGCCGCATCGACGATGCACAGGTCTTTGCCGTTGAAGTACGGGCCGTCATTGCCCCGGTCCTTGGCCAGCGCCTCTTCCACCCGGTCCAGAGGCTTCTTGGCTTTTTCGATAGCCTCGTCCTGGGCTTCCTTGGTTTTGGCGTAGTTCACCGCGTTCAGGGCGGCGGCGAAGTCCGGTACGTAGTCTGTCCAGGCCCGGTTGCGGGCCCGCTTGATCGGGTCCGCCGGGTGCAGGCGGGGCTCGACGGTCTCGTCCAGATACTCGGCGATGGCGTTGGATTCGAACAACACCTCGTCATCAACCCAAAGCACCGGCACCTTGCCATGGGGCGAGATTTCCCAGAACCAGTCGGGGCGGGTGTCATGGGTAAAATGTGTCACTTCAAAATCGATATTCTTCGCACGCAAAACAATCACGGCGCGCTGGACCCAGGGTCAGGTCTTGAAGCTGATGAGATGATATTTCTCGGCCATGGGCTCCCTCCCTAAACGTTATCGTTGAACCAAATTTTCATGAAACGCGGTCCGAATGCTGGCACAGGTCGGGCACGCGATCAAACATCTTTGCATAACGCCTTGAAATCAGAGTAAAAGAACACCCATGAAACAAGTGATCCAGAGCGCGCGGTCGGGAAAACTGGCCGTGAAGGACGTGCCGGCGCCCCGGGCGGCCAAGGGCGAGATCCTGGTGCAGACCCGCGCGAGCCTGATTTCGGCGGGCACCGAGCGCATGGTCGTGGACTTCGCCAAGAAGTCGCTGGCCGCCAAAGCCAAGGCGCGGCCCGATCTGGTGAAAAAGGTTCTGACCAAGGCCAGGACCGACGGCATCGCCGCCACGATTAAGGCCGTGATGAACCGCCTGGATGAGCCGCTGCCGTTGGGCTATTCCGCCGCCGGAGTGGTGATCGCACTGGGTGAGGGCCTCGAAGGAAAATTCCGGGTGGGCCAGCGGGTGGCCGTCGCCGGGGCGGGTCTCGCCAATCATGCGGAAATCAATGCGGTGCCGGAACATCTGGCCGCCCCCATCCCCGACGGCGTCGCGGATGAACAAGCGGCGTACGGCACGCTGGGCGCGATTGCGCTGCACGCGGTGCGCAACCTGGACGCCAAACTGGGCGAGACCGTGGCCATCCTGGGCCTTGGCCTTGTCGGGCAAATGGCCGCGCAGTTCCTGACCCTCTCCGGGGTGCGGGTGATCGGGCTCGATTACGACACAACTCGCCTTGATCTCGCCCGAAAATTGGGCGCGGAAACGGAAGTGGATTTGGCCGGCGACGGTGTGGTGGAAAGCATCCTGGCGGCAACGCAAGGGAGAGGTTGCGACGGCATCCTGATTGCGGCCGCGACGGAGACCAGCGAGCCGTTCGAGACGGCCGCCGAGATCGCCCGGGACCGGGCGCGGGTTTGCTTGGTGGGCCTCAGCGGCACCGAATTCCCCTATGCCGGCTTCATGAAGAAAGAGCTCTCCATCATTGTATCGCGGTCCTACGGACCCGGCCGCTATGACGAGGATTATGAGTCTCGCGGCGTGAAGTACCCGGACGGCTTCGTCCGCTGGACGGAAACCGAGAATCTGGCCGAATCGGTCCGCCTGATGGACCCTGATTTAAGCGCCCGCCTGGATGTGGCGGCGCTGACCACCCACCGGTTTGCCATCGAAGATGCCGAGCAGGCCTATGGGCTGGTGATGGCACAAGCGGAGCCCCATCTGGGCGTGCTTCTGACCTATCAGGAAGAGGCTGCCGCCCCGGTCAAGCCCGCCTTCGATGCGCCCAAGGCGCAGGCCGGCGACTGCAACATCGGACTGATCGGCGCGGGCAATTTCGCCAGATCAGTGCTGCTGCCGGAACTTACAAAACTGTCCGGCGTCTCTCTACAGCGCCTCGCCACCAAGCGGGGCGCATCCGCCGAACACAGCGAGGAACGGTTTGGATTTGCTGCCGCCGGCACCGACGCCGACGACGTGATCAACGACCCGGCCGTGAACGCGGTGATCATCGCCAACCGCCACGACGCCCATGCGCATCTGACGGCGCAGGCGCTGCTGGCCGGCAAGTCGGTGCTGGTGGAAAAGCCCTTAGGCCTGTCGGAAGAGGAAATCGACGCGGTGCGCCGGGCGCGGGAGGCCGCCAACGGCTTCTTCCAGGTGGGCTTTAATCGGCGGTTCGCACCCCTGGCGATCGAGGCGAAAGCCACGTTGGACAAGATCAGCGGGCCGAAATTCATGCTGTTCCGCATTAATGCAGGCGCGATTGACCCTGACTCCTGGATTCAGAACCGCGAGGAAGGCGGCGGCCGGATCATCGGCGAGCTGTGTCACTTTGTCGATCTGGCCCGCTTCTTTGCCGGCGCGGCGATCACGGGTGTTTCGGCGGACAGCCCGGCCAAGTCTGAGAGCGCCGGCGACGACGTCACCGCAACGATTAAGTTCGCCGACGGCAGCTTGGCGACCATCGCCTATACGGGTATGGGCGATCCTTCGGTGCCGAAGGAGCTTTACGAGATATTCGCCGGCGGACAGGTGCTGCGCCTCGACAATTTCCGGAGCCTGAGCGTTTCGGCGGGCGGGAAAACCACCACGTCCACCGCCGGCAGCCAGGACAAGGGCTTTGCCGGCGCACTAGCGGCGTTCGTCTCGGCGGTCACCAACGGGACCCCGCCGGCGGTTGACGAAGGCGAACTGATTGAATCAAGCCTCGCCACCCTGGCCGTGCTGGAAAGCCTGCGGACCGGAGAACGGGTGGACCTGGGCTGAGAATCAGCCTAAACGACGGATACACATGACTGATATTTCTCATCTTATTTCCCGCGTCGAATCCCTGCCCAATGGCCGGGTCCTGTGCGTCGGCGACATCATGCTCGACCGGTTCGTCTATGGCGATGTGGAGCGGATTTCCCCGGAAGCGCCGATCCCGGTGTTCCGAATCCTGAACGAGAACGCCATGCTAGGCGGCGCGGGCAACGTGGCCCGCAATCTGGTCGGCCTGGGCGCAGGGATCGATTTCTTCGCCGTCGTCGGCGACGACCCGGCCGGCCGGGAAGTGACCGCGCTGATCGGCAATCTGGAGGGGCTGGATGCGCGCCTGATCACCGACCGGTCGCGCAAGACCTCCATCAAGACCCGCTATATTGCGTCTAATCAGCAGATGATGCGGGCCGACGAAGAGACGGTTGCGGCAATCGATGACCTGACGCGCACCTCCCTGATCGACGGGGTGAAGTTTGCCCTGGAGGATTGCGCCGCCATGGTGTTGGCGGATTACGGCAAGGGTGTGCTGACCGGCGGCATTGCTGGCGAGCTGATTGAGCTGGCCCGCGCCCGCGGCGTGCCGGTCATCGTTGATCCGCAAGGCCAGGACTATACCAAGTATATGGGCGCGAGCCTTGTCACCCCCAACCGGAAGGAGCTGGCCGACGCCACCGGCATGGATACCGGCAACGGCGAAGAAATCATCGCCGCGGCGGCTCAATTGGCGCGGCTCAGCGGGATCGAGGCCGTGCTGGCGACCCGGTCGGCGGACGGCATGACCCTCGTCCGGAACGCCAACAACTACGCCCATTTCGAAGCCGAGACGCGGGAAGTGTTCGATGTCTCCGGCGCGGGCGACACGGTGGTCGCCACCATCGCCGCGGCAACGGCTGCCGGGGTGAGCATAGAAGATGCCGTCAGCCTGGCCAATGTGGCGGCCGGCATCGTAGTCGGCAAAGTGGGCACGGCCGTCGCCTACGCCAGCGATTTGATCGACGCGCTGCATCACCAGGAGATGACGTCGGGCGAGGCCAAGGTCCTGTCGCTGAATTCCGCCCATGACCGGGCGCAGATATGGCGCAGCAATGGCTATAAGGTGGGCTTCACCAACGGCTGCTTTGATCTGCTGCATCCCGGCCATCTGGCGGTGCTGTCCCAGGCCAAAGCCGCCTGTGACCGGCTGATTGTCGGGCTAAATAGCGATTCATCCACCAAACGGCTGAAGGGCGAGGACCGCCCGGTGCAGAGCGAGACCGCGCGGGCCGCCGTGCTGGCGTCCTTGGAATATGTGGATTTGGTGGTGATCTTCTCTGAAGACACGCCCGCCAGAATCATCGAGACCGTCAAGCCCGAGGTCTTCGTCAAAGGCGCGGATTACACGATTGATCAGATCCCCGAGGCCAAGATCGTGGCCGAGTATGGCGGGGAGACCATCCTCGCCGAACTGGTGGAAGGCCACAGCACCACGGCGACCATCGCCCGGCTGGTGAAGGAAGGCTAACCGCCGGTCAACTGATCGACCAGGCGTTCCCAAAAAGATGGTGAGGATGACGACGTGCGGGCCGGCGCGGCGGAAGCTCTGTTCGCGCCCGGCAGGCCGGCCATGGGCAATCCTTGATGAATATCCGACATATAGGCCTGCCACAATTTGGCCGGTGGGCCGCCGCCGGTGACCCGGCGCATGGGCGCGCTGTTGTCGTTGCCCATCCAAATACCGGTCACATAGTGTGCTGTATAGCCGACAAACCAGGCGTCCCGGAAGTCCTGACTGGTGCCCGTCTTGCCGCCGGCGGGACGGCCGAAATAGGCGGCATTGCCCGTGCCTTGAGCAAGAACGCCGGCCAGCATGCTGTTCATTTGAGACAGCTTGTCGGGCGCGATCACCCGCCCGGGTCCACTGCCCTGGCGGCGGTACACAAGGCCGCCGGCGCTGTCGCGAATCTCCAAGATCCCATAGCCAAACACCCCCTCGCCGCCATTGGCAAACGGCGTATAGGCGGCGCACAGCTCCAATAGCGAGACTTCCGAGGTCCCTAAGGCCAGGGTCGGATCTGACACCAGTTTGGCCCCGACGCCCAGCCGTTTCGCCACCGCAATGACCCGCTTGCGCCCGGCCTTTTCCGCCGCCTGCACGGCGATGGTGTTGGTGGAACGCATCAACCCCTCGGCCAGGGTCATGGGCCCGTGATATTGGCCGTCATAGTTCCGGGGGCGCCATTTCCCGATGGCGATGGGCTTGTCAACCATCAGGCTTTCCGGCGAGAGCCCGCTTTCCAGCGCCGCCAGATAGACAAACGGTTTGAAGGCGGAGCCCGGTTGCCGGCGGGCCTGAAACGCCCGGTTGAACTGGCTGTCGTTATAGTTCCGCCCACCGACCATGGCGCGAACGGCCCCGTCCATGGCCAGTGTGACCAGCGCGACCTGGCTGACCTTATCCTTGTCGGCGTGGGCTTTCATGGTTGCGGCGACACGCCGTTCGGCCCGGCGCTGCAGCGCCGCATCCAGCGTGGTTTTCACCACTAAGTCACTTTCCTGCGCGCCGGTGAAGCTCGGCAACTGTTCCACAATCCAGTCGGCGAAATAGCGGGCAAGCCGGGACTTCCGGGGCGCTTTCGCCAGGGTGGCCGAGCCCTTGCCGGCGGCGGCGACCTGCGCCTCGGTGATATAGCCGGCCTTCACCATATTGGCGAGGACGACCCGGGCGCGTTTATCGGCGCCGTCGGGGTTCCTGGCCGGGTTGAGGGTTGAGGGCGCTTTTAAGAGCCCGGCGATCACCGCCGCCTCATACAGGCTCACGTGCCGGGGGGAGCGGCCGAAATAGCGTTCCGCCGCCGCGCTGACCCCGTACGCGCCCGCGCCGAGATACACCCGGTTCAGATAGATGGTGAGAATTTGATCCTTGGTGAACTTTTGTTCCAGCCACAGGGCCAGCAGGAGCTCCTGCACCTTGCGTTTAAAGGTGCGCTCATGGCCGAGAAACAGATTTTTAGCGGCCTGCTGGGTGATAGTGCTGCCGCCCTGCACGATCCGGCCGGCCTTCACATTCACCACGGCGGCCCGCGCGATGCCGATCAGATCAATACCCGGATGGTCATAGAACCGGCGGTCTTCGGTGGCGACCACCGCCCTCGGCAAGTACGGCGGCAGGTCCTTCACCTGCACGGCGGCCCCGTGGAGATCGCCGAAGCCCGCGATCTTTTCACCATGGCGGTCCAGGATGGTGACCGACGGACGGCGGCTGGTTTCCAGCGCGTCATCCACCGACGGCAGATCATGGGCGTAGAAGATCACCACGCCGGCCAGCAGCACAATGCCCCAGACGGCCGCCGTCGCGGTCCACTTCAATAGAAACGGCACGACCCGGCGGTTGGACGTAGATGATTTTTTGGCGCGCGCAGCGGTGCGGGCTTTTCCTTTTCCGGCGGCGGCCTTCTTTTTGCTGGTTTTGGCCATGCCCGATCATCGGCCCGGCCCGGTTAGAAAATGGTTAATCCGTGAAAATTCAAGGCATTACGGCAGGATGCAGCCCAAGACGCTATGCAGGGTTTGGGGCTCGATGATGCAGCCCTTCATATTGGTCCGCCACACTTCCGCATGGGTCATATCCGCGCCCTTGAGGTTGGCCCGGCGGAGATCGGTCTCCGTCAGGTCCGCTTCCTGCAGCAAGCAGCTTTCCATGGTGGCGTTGTAGGCGACGGCCTGGGACAGGTTGGCGCCGCAGAGATTGGCGCTGGAAAGGTCCGCATCCGACAGGTTTGCCCCCCGGAGATCGGCATTGCGCAAATCCGCGCCCCGAAGGTCCAATCCCCGCAGATCCTGATCAATCAGAACCGCACGGCGGCCCTCCTGGCCGTTTTGCAGCCACTGGCTATGAGCCTCCAGAAGCTCTTCCATTTGTTCGGGCGACATGTCTTTCCTCCTGGCAGTCTTTTGGCCTTATTCGACCGTCTCTTTAAGATCGGAACGCTACTGTCCGAAATCAACCACTATCAGGTCAATACATGTGCATTAGACGTCCAGATTGGCGACCTTCAGCGCATTGGCCTGGATGAAGTCCCGGCGCAGCTCCACCACGTCCCCCATCAGAGTGGAGAACACGTCCTCCGCGTTGTCCGCGTGGCTGGCCTTGACCTGCAACAGGGTCCGCGCATCCGGGTCCAGGGTGGTTTCCCAGAGCTGGTCCGGGTTCATCTCGCCCAGACCCTTGTAGCGCTGCATGGAGATGCCCTTCCGGCCGATCTCCAACACCGCGTCGACCAACGCCACCGGGCCGGTGATGGTGTATTCCTTTTCCTTGGACTTGAGGACGCCATGCCGGGAATAGGTTTGCTGCAAATCACTGGCATGGGCGTCGATGGCGCGGGCGTCGGAACTCCGGATCACCGCGCCGTCGATCACATGAGGTCCGTCGGGTACGCCCCGGATCACCCGCTGGAACGACAAGCCGCCGTCTTCCCGCGCGCTGCCTTCCCAGCCCCGTTCCACCGGAGCCTCCAAGGCGTCGACGCGCTTGGCGATATATTCCGCCGCTTGGCCCGCCTGTTCCTGATCCGCCAGGATCGCCGGGTTTAGCGCGCCCAGAATAGCCGCCTGCTCAACGATCTTGAGCGGCACCCGGGTGGTCAGACCTTGCAACTGCGCCTTGATCTGGCGCGCCTGCTCGACCAGGGTCAGCAGGTCCGCGCCGCCGACCTGCGCACCGTCGGCGAGATTAAAGACACAGTCATCAATGCCGCTGT
>JAYQGD010000026.1:0-12092 GCA_038140415.1 Rhodospirillaceae bacterium | reverse complement strand
GGCGTGGAACGGGACTTTGTCGGCGGGCACATGCACGCGGTCTACCTTCGCTCCCCACACATTTATGACGCGATGGTCGGCGAGCCGGGCTGGATGCATGTGAATGTGCATGTGGACCGGCGCTGTTTCTTTGTCGCCCTCGACGGCAAGGAGGAATTCGTCTTCCACACCCAGCTCAAGCAGGGCGAGGATAAGGACAATATCTCCGAGGCCCAGGCGCGGACCATGCTCGCACAGTGCATGGGCCGTGACGTCGACCATGAAGTCATCACCCGGTCGTCCTGGACCGCCGGCTTTACCCTGGTCGCCGAAAAACTGTCCGAGGGACGGCTGTTCATCGCCGGCGACGCGGCGCATTTGTTCACGCCCACGGGCGGGCTCGGCTACAACACGGCGGTGGAAGATGTAGTCAATCTGGGCTGGAAACTGGCCGCCCGGATCAAAGGCTGGGGCGGCGACAATCTGCTGGCCTCCTATCACCTGGAACGGCATCCGGGCGCGGTGCGCAACACCAACTATGCCCGCGGGTTCGCCGATTCCCTAGGCCTGTTTAAGCCGTCGCCCAATTTGGAAGATGAAACGCCGGAAGGTAAAAAACTCCGCGCCGAGGCCGGAGAGTATTTCGGCAACCATGGCCGGAAGGAATTCAACATTCCCGGCATCACCTTCGGCACCCGTTTCGACGGCTCCCCCATCATTGTGCCCGACGGCACGGACCCGCCACCCGATCTGGTCAACGAGTATGTACCCTCGGCCTGCCCCGGCGGTCGTGCACCGCACACGTGGCTCGACGAGGACCGCTCCCTCTATGACGCGTTCGGACAGGAATTCACGCTGCTTAAGCTTGGCGGTGCGAACGGGTCAGATGATTTAGAGAAAGCCGCAGCCGCAGCCGGCCTACCCCTCAAGGTGTTGGATGTGCCCGGCGAGGAACTCCGCGAACTTTATGCGGCCGACATGGCGCTGATCCGCCCGGATCAGTCCGTCGCCTGGCGCGGGAACGCGGTTGATGATCCGCAAAGGATTATCGATACGGTAAGGGGTAATTAGGTAGCACCCCCTGCATCCATCTCTTGAAGCGTCATGCCCGAGTTGGACCCAATGCAATTGGGGCCAATTCTCGGGTATCTCTTTGTGGCAGATCCCCGACAACCGCTTCGCGGGCCGGGGATGACGCTTTGCGTCAATCCAAATTCAGATTGAACAGCTCGATCGCGTTGGTGCGGCCGATCTTGATCTTATCCTCTTCGGAAATGACCTCGGTGGCGTCGTACCAGTCGGCGGCGTCTTCCATCCGCTCGAACGGATAGTCGGCGCAGAAGAACATCCGGTCGACACCCACCACTTCCAGGCAGCACTTGAAGGCCGGGTCCTGGAAGTTTCCCGACGTGGTGATCAGGAAGTGATCCAGGAAATACTCGCCCAACGGCCGGTTGCCGCGATAGGCGCGGCGCGAGAAGCGCATGCGGGCGTCGATCCGCCACAAATCGTACGGAATATGTTCGCCCAAGTGGCCGATGATGATCTTCAGATTCGGATAATCATCGAACATGCCGGAGCCGCACATCCGCAACGAGTGAATGGAGGTTTCAATCGCGAAGCCCCAGGGCGCACTCTTCAGCCAGGGATGACCGTCATAGATCGGCGCGCGGGAGGCGAGCTGCATCCGGGGATGCAGGTAGAACGGCACGTCCAGTTCAGACACCGTGCCCCAGAACGGGCGGATCATATCTTCGTCCAGATAGAGCACATCGTCGCCATCGCCGATTTCCTGGAAACCGTTGACCATGGCGCCGACGAAACCAAGCTCCTTGATGCAACGGGTCAGTTCTTCCGACGCGACGTCGGGGTTGTGCATGGGCAGACAGGCCATCGCCTGATACCGGTCAGGGTGGCGCTGCACGGCTTCGGCCATGGCGTCGTTGGCTTTCTTGGCCACATCGACGGCGGTGTTTACGTCGCGGATACCTTGAACGCCCGGCGCGTTGTTGGAGAGGATGGCGAATTCAATGCCGGTCTTGTCCATAATTTCCAGACGGTGGTCATCCATGTCCAGAAGTTCGTTCTGGAATTCATCCCATTTGCCTGAATCCCCCGCAAACGCCTTGGTTTCCTCCAAGGTTTCCGGAATCGCCATATGTTCTTCAAAAGCAATCTTGCCCTTCATCGTGCCACTCTCCTCAACGTGTGTTTCCCTGCCATCTTCAAATAATTGATGACGTTAGCCGTTATCATACTCACCAGAACAGTAAGTAAAAGCCGAATTGCTTCGACTCTGCTTGCCAAATCCACAGGGCGGGATATAACCCCCGGCCATCCGGCCAGCGAGAGACTAAAATGGATATCCGCAACATCGCGATCATCGCCCATGTCGACCATGGTAAAACCACGCTCGTCGACTGTCTGCTGAAGCAAAGCGGCACCTTCCGCGAAAACCAGCAGGTGGCCGAGCGCGCCATGGATTCCAATGATATCGAGCGGGAACGCGGCATCACCATCCTGGCCAAGTGCACCTCGGTGGAGTGGGAAGGCGTACGCATCAATATCGTCGATACGCCGGGCCACGCTGATTTCGGCGGCGAAGTGGAACGCATCCTGACCATGGTGGACGGCGTGGTCGTGCTGGTGGACGCGGCGGAAGGTCCCATGCCGCAAACCAAGTTTGTGCTGTCCAAGGCGCTGGGCCTTGGGCTTAAGCCCATTGTGCTGATCAACAAGGTGGACCGCAGCGACCAGCGCGCCCACGAAGTGCATGACGAGGTGTTTGATCTGTTCGCCGCCCTGGACGCGACCGACGAGCAGTTGGATTTCCCAACCCTGTTTTCCTCGGCCAAGAACGGCTGGGCGGCGGAAAACCCGGAAGGCCCCATGGACGACATGGCGCCCCTGTTCAAACTTATCGTCGCGCACACGCCGGCGCCCGACGTCAAACCGGACGAACCCTTCCGCATGCTGGCGACAACCTTGGAAGCCGATCCCTATCTGGGGCGTATCCTGACCGGCAAGATTATGTCCGGCGTCCTGACCCGCAATATGAACATCAAGGTTCTCAACCGGGACGGCGAAAACGTCGAGCAGACCCGCGTCACGAAACTTCTGGCCTTCCGGGGCCTGGAACGGGTGCCGGTGGACGAAGCCTCGGCCGGCGATATTGTCGCCGTCGCCGGTATTCAGGACGCCACGGTCTCCGACACGCTCTGCGCGTCCGAGGTCAACGCGCCCCTGGACGCTCAGCCCATCGATCCGCCGACCCTGGCGATGACGTTCTCCATCAACGACTCCCCGCTGGCCGGCCAGGAAGGCTCCAAGGTCACCTCGCGGGTGATCTGGGACCGGCTGGAGCAGGAGGCTGAAGGCAACGTTGCCCTTCGCGTCAGCCGCACGGCCGATATGAACGCCTTCGAGGTGGCCGGCCGGGGCGAGCTGCAACTCTCCGTCCTCATTGAAACCATGCGCCGGGAAGGCTTCGAGCTCTCCATCAGCCGCCCACGCGTGGTCTATCAGGAAGACCCGGAGACCGGCCAACGGACTGAGCCCATCGAGGAAGTGGTGATCGACGTGGACGAGGAATACTCCGGCACCGTGGTCGAGAAGCTCGCCCAGCGCAAAGCCGAACTGATGGAGATGCGTCCGTCGGGAAGCGACAAGACGCGGCTGACCTTCCATGCGCCGTCCCGCGCGCTGATTGGGTATCACGGGGAATTCATGACCGACACGCGGGGCACCGGGGTGATGAACCGGCTGTTCCACGGTTATGCACCTTATAAAGGTGCGATTGAGGGCCGGCGCAACGGCACGCTGATCTCCATGAACGACGGCAAGGCCGTGGCCTATGCTCTGTGGAACCTGGAAGAACGGGGCCCCCTGTTCATCGGGCCGCAGGAAAAAGTCTACGGCGGCATGATCATCGGCGAGCACGCCAAAGGCCAGGATTTGGAAGTGAATCCCCTGAAGGCCAAGCAGCTCACCAACATCCGCGCCGCCGGCAAAGACGACGCCGTGGACCTGACCCCGCCGCTCAAGATGACCCTCGACAAGTCTATCTCGTACATCGGCGATGACGAGCTGGTGGAGGTCACCCCGACATCGATCCGTCTGCGCAAACGCTATCTCGACCCGCACGAGCGCAAACGCCAGTCCCGCCAGGCCGAGGCGAGCTAGATAAAAAAAACGGCGGTCCGAAGACCGCCGTCGTTTCAGAATAGACTTGGACCTACACAGCTTCTTCCGAAGACCCGCTATCCGTCCGGACAGTCGCCAGGAACCCTTGCACCACATTGCTGAGATTTAGGGACTGTTCACTCAGTTGCTTCGCCGAGTCCTTGACCTCTGATGCCGCTGCGCCGGTGGTCGAGGCTTTTTCACTCACCGAAGAAATGGTGGCTGTCACTTCCCGGGTGCCTGCGGCCGCCTGTTCCACATTGCGGGCGATTTCCTGGGTCGCGGCGCCCTGCTCCTCGACGGCGGAAGCGATGGTCGTCGCGATCTCACTGATATTGTTGATCGTCTCGGTAATCCCCTCAATGGCGGTCACGGATTCGCCGGTGGCGCCCTGAATGCTGGCGACCTGAGCGGCGATTTCTTCGGTGGCCTTGGCTGTTTGATTAGCCAGATTGCCGACCTCGGAGGCCACAACGGCAAACCCTTTGCCGGCTTCACCGGCCCGAGCCGCCTCAATGGTCGCATTGAGCGCCAGCAAGTTGGTTTGCTCGCGATGTCATTGATCAACTCAATCACTTCGCCGACCTTATCCGCAGCTGCGGCCAGCCCCTGGACCTTCTCATTGGTGCTGAGCGCCTGTTGCACGGCGCTTGAGGAAATTGAGGTAGAACGCGCAACCTGTTCGGAAATTTCCCGAATGGATGCGGAGAGCTCCTCCGCCGCCGTGGCGACCGTCTGCACGTTGTTGGATGCCTGCTCGGCCGCGGCCGCGACCCCGGCGGACTCCGATTCGGCTTCGTTGGCGATATTGACCATATTGCCGGCCGTATCCTCCATCATATGTGCGGAGTTGGAGACCGAGTTTACGACAGTCATAACTTGGGCCTCGAAATCATCCGCAAGCTGGTTCATTTCCGCGCGGCGTTGCGCCTCGGCCTCGGCCTTTTGACGTACCTCGGCTTCGGCTTATTCATGTTGCCGGCGGGCATCCGCCTCGGCCTGCTCGCGTTGACGCTCGACCTCATCACGCTGGCGCTGGGCGTCGGCTTCCTGCTCGGCCTGTTGCCGATTTAGCTCTTCTTCCTGCGCGCGCGCTTCGGCTTCGCGTTGTTTCTCCGCCTGCTCCTCGGCAATGCGGCGCTGTTTCTCTGCTTCCTGTGCAAGCCGGTCACTCTCAATCGCATTGTCCTTGAAGACCTGCACGGCCTGCGCCATGTCGCCGATTTCATCGCCCCGGCCCGTGGCGGGTATATCGATGGAGGTATCCCCCTCGGCCAAAGTGTTCATCGCCCCGGTCATGTCCGAAATGGGCGCGTAAATACCTCGAGAAAACAGGAACCCGAGGCCGGCCACGATCAGCAAAACAACGACACCGATGATCGCCATAATGTTGCGAACCGTATCAACCGGCTCCAACACCTCCGACATATCGATCTCCGCCAGAAGGCCGAAGGTCGTACCTTGGAACTTGACCGGTGCGTAGGCCGACATGACGGGAATGCCGCGATAGTCGTTTACCACGGCCAGGCCTGTCTTGCCGGCAAGGGCGGCGGTCGTGGTTTCGCCATTGACCTTGGTTTTCAGAATGGTGGATTCCTTGCTGAAACGGGAATCGCTGCGCATGAACTTATCGGCGCCGACGATATAGGTTTCGCCGGACTTACCCATGCCGGCGGTCACCTGCATGACCTGATTGATCCGGTCGATGGGCATTTGGAAAACCAGGACACCGTTGACCTTGCCGTCGCGGAACATCGGCGTGGAAATGAAGCTCGCCGGGGCATCATTGCTGGGCGCATACGGCCTGAAATCAAAAAAGGCCTGTTCGCCGGGTTTCAGTTTCATGGCGGCGCGGAAGGCGTTGCCCAGGTCGGTATCCTTCCATTTACCCGTATTTACGATGGTCGCGTAGTCCAACTCCTTGAACACCGTGTAGACAAGATCCCCGTCCGTATCGAACAAGAAAATGTCGTAATAGCCGCGCTCCTGCAAAAACTGCCGGATCCAGGGATGGTAGACCTTGTGAACGGCGCTATACGCCGATCCGTCGGGTGCAAAGTCCAATTTTTCCTTCTGCCCCGTGGGATTGGGATTGTCGGTGATGTAGAGCTTTTGCAGCGTTTCCGACTGCCCGCTGCCCATATCTTTCCAGGCCTTTGTCAAATCCACCAGTGCATCTTTGACGTTCGGGTTTTCCGCTTGGAACCGCAGATCGGAACTAATAGATGCCAGGTATTGGTCAATGGACGCCTTCCGAGTCTGCAAAAGCGCCGTTATCTTACTTTCGGCAGCGTTGAGCAGCTCCACGCGGCCTTCGTAATATCCGCCAATGCCTGTCGCCAGAACCGCAACAAGAGTCAAAACCAACAAGACGCCCGGCAGCTTAACCGAAATTTTCATGCTGTTTAGAAAGCCCATTTCGTCAATTCCTTCGAGGAAGCCCAAGAACTAAATCTACATCTGGGGATGAATACCCGGATAACCAGCTTTTTCTGCGACCGGTTCTCAAAGTTGTGAACTTGGATCACCCCAACCGGCGAAAACGGCGTTTCCCGGCTTACGAAGTGTGATAAGGGAATTGATCAAATTCACCGCTATGCAGGGAGATCACCATGTCCACCAGTCTCGACCAAATCGCCGTACCGTTGTTCAGCCAGACCCTGGCCGCCCAGGCCACCGAGATTGACATGGCCATCGAGCACTGCACGGAAAACAACGTGGACCCCGCCATCATTTTGGACAGCCGGCTGGCCCCGGATATGTTTACTTATATGCAGCAAATCCAGCGCGCCACCTTTCACGCCTGTCAGGCCATGGCCAAGATGGCCGATATCGATGTGCCGGAATTCGCCGATGACGAGACCAGCTTTGAAGATTTAAAGGCGCGGATTAAGACGGCCCGGGAATTCGTGCGCGGCGTTGATGTGAACCTGCTGGCCGGCCGGGAAGACGCCGCCATGCAGGTGCAGACCCGGCTCGCCCTGCTGGACTTTACCTGCCGGGATTTCCTGCTGCACTTCGCCATTCCGCAGGTGTTATTTCACTCGACCACGGCGCACGGACTTCTGCGCAACGCCGGCATCGATGTGGGTAAGCGGCACTTCCTGGGGTCCGCCGACAACCGGTAGGACATCGGTCCGGCGTGTCGCAAACGGCCATCTCCCGAGAATCCTTCCTCGCCACCACAGCGCGGCATGCCGGGGAGCTGATCCGGCTCGCCATTCCGGTGATCTTCGCGCGCGCCGGGATGCTGACCATGATGATCGTCGACGCCATCATGGTGGGCCGGTATGCGGCGGACGAGCTGGCCTTCCAGGCCATCGGCCTCGCGCCCATGATGTTCATCATGGTGACCGCCATCGGCCTGCTCATCGGGACGCTGGTGCGCACCGCCCACAATGTGGGCGCGGGCACGCCCGAAAACTGCGGCGCGGTTTGGCACCGGTCCCTGGGCTATGCCTTTTTGATCGGTATGACCGGGTTGATCGCCTCGCTCTTCGGCGAGGAATTCCTGCTGCTGACCGGACAAAGCGCGGAACTGTCCAGGGGCGGCGGCGAGGTGATCCGGATCATCGGTTACAGCACGCCGGTGATGCTGATGTACATCACCAGCGCGTTTTTCCTAGAAGGCCTGAAACGCCCCACGCCGGGCATGGTCATCATGATCGGGGCGAACCTGTTGAACGTGCTGCTCAACTGGATTCTCATTTACGGAAATCTCGGGTTCGAGGCCATGGGCGCCACCGGCTCGGCCTGGGCGACCCTTGCCGTCAGAGTGGTCAGCGTTCTTCTGATCCTCACCTATATCTGGCGGCTGACAGACGGAGAGACCTATGGCGTGCGGCGGTTCAAGCGCCAGCCCTGGTCCTCCTGGGTTCATCAACGGCGCATTGGCTACAGCGCCGGCGCGTCCAACGGCATCGAGTCCGCCGCTTTTTCTAGCATGAACTTCTTTGCCGGTCTGCTGGGCACGATCCCTCTCGCCGCCTTTTCGATCTCGTTCAACATGCTGGCGCTGGTTTTCATGATTGCGCTCGGTATCGGGACCGCGACCGCCGTCTGCGTCGGCAACGCCCATGGACGGGGCGACACGCGGGACATGGCCTTCGCCGGCTGGACGGGTTTGGGGCTCTCCACCATCACCATGGTTCTGGCCGGCATTTTCCTGGTCACCTTTTCCAAGGACATCGCCGCCATCTACACGACCGATCCGGAACTCATCGCCGCCGCGGCGCCGCTGATCGTCCTGGTCGCCTATATCCTGGTCGCGGACGCCGGCCAATCGGTGATGGCCCATGCGCTCCGCGGCCGGTCCGAAACCTGGGTCCCGGCCGCCATGCATACGGTTTCCTATCTGGTGATCATGATGCCCGGCGCGTGGCTGCTCAGCCATACCTATGGCCGGGGCGCGCCTGGGATCCAGGAAGCGGTGCTGATCGCCAGCATCGTCTCTGTTTGCCTGCTAACATTCAGATTCTGGTGTTTATGCCGCAAGGACCGCCTTAACGCCGACTAATTACCCCTGCGCGCAAGCAAGGCAGCGCGGGGTCGCCGGATCGAAATTCAGCCGCTTCTTTTCGATATCCTCGCCGCAGGTGACGCAGTAGCCGAACTCCCCCTCTTCGATCCGCTGCAGCGCGGCTTCGATCTTATGGACCTCGACCTCTCGGCGGCGTTCCTGCTCCAGGGCCATTTCCTGCACCTGCATGGCGTCAATGCGGGATAGCCGGCCCTGGGTGGTTTGATCCAGTTCCACCGGCTTACGGTCGGCCTGGGTCGACTCAGTCAGCCGCCGGAGCGACTCCAGCTCATCTTCCAGCCGCTTTTTGAACTTGGTCAGCTCTGTTTTCTTAAGTTCTGCCATAACCTTACGAGGCTATCACAGTGCGACCGACTTCACCTAATTTCGGAGGTTGAAATCCAGGGAGTAAAATGGTGCATTGGGGTATATCAGTTACGTGAATTGGCATGAATTTGCAGCAGGGAGGACCGTCATGGTCAAAGTTACCGATATTGCCTTTGGACGCTTGAAAGCGCCGGATTTAGACAGGATGGAAGAATTTCTTTTGGACTTCGGCATGGTTCGCGCGGACCGCACCAAGGACAAACTGTTTATGCGCGGCACCGATTCCGAGCACCACCTGCATGTCACAGAACTAGGCGATCCCGAATTCGTCGGCATTGCCTTCCATGCCCGCAACGAAGACGACCTGAAAGAGCTGTCCAAAATGGACGGCGTTTCAGAGGTCGAAGAGGTGGACGAACCCGGCGGCGGCAAACGGGTCCGCATGACCGACCCGGACGGCCGTCAGATCGAAGTGATCGCCGGTTTGGAACAACTTGACCCGCTGCCGATCCCGGAAGTGCTGTTGAACACCGGCGCCAACAAACTAAACCGGACCAGCCTGCAGCGCATTGAATTCGCTCCGTCGCATATCAAACGCAGCGCCCACGCCGTGGTGAAGACGCCGAACCTGCCGGCGCTGCAGGAATGGACCCACAAGTATCTCGGCTTCGCGCTGACCGACTCGGTCTATATCGACAAAGAAAAAGGTGAGTACCTGGCCCATTTCAATCATATCGACGCGGGCAAGGAATTCGTCGACCACCACGTGTTCCTGGCCGTGCAGGCGGACGAGGCGGAGTTTAATCACCTGTCCTTCGAGGTCGCCAATGTGGACGACGTGCTGATGGGCCACGACTATCTGATCCGCAAGGAGAAGTATAAGCACGCCTGGGGCATCGGCCGCCACGTGCTCGGCAGCCAGATCTTTGACTATTGGCGCGATCCGTGGGGCCGCATTCACGAACACTGGACGGATTCGGACATGATCAATTCCGACCACGTGCCGACCGAGTATGCGCCGGAAGAGGCGCTGACCAACCAGTGGGGCCCGGATTTCCCGGAAGACTTCCTGGACGCGCCACGCCTGCACGCGCAATAAGGCGCGCAATTTAGAATTTAAGACCCCGGCCGGCGGCTATTCATACCGGCCGGGTTTTACTTTAACCCTGAGGGACAGAAAATGACCGTTATCGATATTCACGCCCATATGTTCGGCTATGCCTGGCTGGACATGCTCAAGAAGCACGGGGCGCCGAACTACGCTTCGGAGCATATGGAAGACGACCGCGACTATCTGATGGAGATGGGCGCGCCGGCCTGTGCGTTCGAGCCCGAGGCGTTCGATTACGATAAACGGATCGCGATGATGGACGAAGCCGGCATTGATCTGGCAATTGTCTCCCTCACCTCGCCCAACGTGCAGTGGGGCGGCGAAACCATCAGCGCCGAAACGGCCAAGCTTGCTAATGACGAAATGGCCGCCGGTCAGACCGCCTATCCGGACCGCATCCGGTTCTTTGCGTCGCTCCCGTGGGAGTATCCGGACAAGGCCGTGGCCGAACTGGACCGGGCGCTGGAAATCGGCGCGGTTGGTGTTTTCGCCACGGCGCACCTGGGCGAGCACGATCTGGTCGATCCGCTGTTCGAACCGATCTGGCAGGCGATTGACGATAAGAAACTGCCGGTGCTGGTCCACCCGACGGCGCCCTACGGCTCGCCGCAAGCGAACTTTGGCCGCGAACGCATCCTGATGCCGGGCTGCGGCTTTATGTATGACACGTCCCTGGCCATCTCCCGCATGGCGGTGGACGGTTTTCTCGACCGCTATCCGAACTTCAAGCTGATCGCATCCCATGGCGGCGGCTACCTGCCGTTCATTCACGGCCGGCTGGATGTGTTCTGGGATGTAGAGACGCTGGTGAAGATGCCGGTCCAGACCAAGCCCAGCGAGTATCTGGAGCGGATCTACTACGACGCCATCGTCTATGACAAAGGCGCGCTGGATTTGGTGATCGATATCGCCGGGCCGGAAAAAGTGATGTTCGGCACCGATCAGCCGATGCCGCACAATGTGCCCAAGCTGAAAGAGATCATCGACACCCGCAAGGAAAGCGGCGCGATCTATAACAAGAACGCCGAAGCGCTGTTTAACCTCTAGGCCAGAATCCCGCTGAACAGCAGGGCAAACCCCGCCACGCCGGCGAGGAATATAAGCCCCTGCGCGAGCGGGGCATCCATCGCCGCGTCGTGGTTGCTGCGATCATTGTGCAGATTAATGGCGCGGCCGAGCACGCAATGGCCGGGTCTGATGGTTTGAGGCTGGTTCATGTTGTTCTCCCTTAGGTGACGTAGCTTAGCAGGGAATTCGCTGCGGCGCGCTCACTTTTCGGTTAGCGGCCTACGGCTTACTGAAAGACCGCTTCCCAGATCAGTTTGCACTCCACCCCGATCAGCGTCGCCACCACGATCCGGTTGAAGGTCTTGGTGGAGACCTTGTCGGTCAGCCGCATGCCGAAATGCTGGAAGAAAAACAGCGGCAGCACGGCGATCAGACCCAGGTGAATCCGTTCCTCGCTCAGCATGTCGAGCTGCACCATGGTGATCAACTGCAGGACATTGAAGAAGCCGAGTAAGATCCCACTATAGAGGACAAACGCCCCCTTCTCGATCCGGAGTGCTAAGAGCAGCGGTGAAAAGATCGCCCCCGACATGCCGGTGGAGCCCTGAGAGAACCCGCCGACCATGGCGACCAGGGGCACGGTGATCCGGCCCATCTTGCCCTCCAGTTTGTAGTCAGGCTTGAGCCAGTTGAAGATCAGAAATACGCCCAGGGCAAAGGCCAGCCACTGCACGGTTTGGCGTGGGTCGATGGCCTGAAGGAACCACACGCCGGCGATCACCGCGACCGTCGCCGGGATAAAAATGTCCCAGCGGATGCGGGTGGTCTTCAGATGCGCCCGCTGGCCCCAGATCAGCCAGGCGTTGGACACCAGATTAGGGATGGTCAGCACCACCACCGCCGTCTCCACGCCCAGAAAAATGGCGATGATCGGCACCGCCACCGGCGGCAGGCCGAACCCGGTCA
>JAYQGD010000025.1:0-12271 GCA_038140415.1 Rhodospirillaceae bacterium | reverse complement strand
TGGTACCAGCCCGGCAGACCATCGGTCACCGCGACGATGCCGACATTGGCTTGCTTCAGCCAGTTCAGGTTCAGGCCCGCGCCCAGGATCTTCTTACCCTTGAGGTCGGACGTTTCCTTCCACGGGAACTGGGTGCCCAGGTTGTAGCCGCCGTCGCCGATGATGGCGAGCAGGGTTTGGTCAAAACGCTGGAAGCGCTTGGCCAGGCTCGGGAACTGGTTGTACACGTCGGTCGCGATAGCAACACTCTGCACCGGATCCATGGTGCCGAAGGGCAGCATGATCTGGAACGCATGCATTTTCAGCTTGGACGCTTCGAAGCAGTAGCAGAAACCGCCCACGTCGACGACGCCGTTCTGGACGCCTTCAAACGTGTCGAACACTTTCACGATGGAACCGGAATAGCCTTCGATGAAGTTGATCTTGTGGCTGGTTTTGGCTTCGACGGCCTTTTTCAGCTCAACCTGGAAGTAGTTCTTCATCAGGCCTGCATAGACAACCGTCGGCGGGTGACCGGAAGCAATCCGGACGTTAATGGTCTTCGCGTCAACCGGGCTGCTGGTCGCGAAAGCGCCACCGGCGATCACCGCCGCAGCGGTAAGACCCAGCAAAGTTTTGGACATAGAGCGCATAAATACCTCCCTTGGGATGCACTAATTGACAGGACCGCCGTCCGGACCCTCGTTCCGGAACGGCAAGTGGACCTGCCGGATGGTGCTAACATAGCTTTTTCAGCCGGATATAGGCAAATCTTATATTAAGACTTACCGGATGGTGAGTTAGTCACAAGTTCGGGATGGGCCGACTGTTCATTGAGAGAAATTTGATCATCTGGGCCTTTCACCAGCCTCTCAAATGGGATATGTCCCACTGATCGACCGTGGCAACGAAAAAGTGGGACAGGGACGTGCCGGACACATTTCAGGATATTTCCGAGGACAATTTCAAAACGGGCATGCGCCAGTTGGCCGCTTCGGTCAACGTGGTCACCGTCTCCCATGACGGCGCCCAGGACGGACTGACGGCCACGGCCGCCTGCTCTGTTTCGGCGGAACCGCCACAGCTCCTGATCTGTATCAATCGCAGCGCCCGCGCCCACGATATTATCCTGAATCAAGGGGCCTTCGGTCTGAATGTTCTGGCCCGGGATCAGGAGGACATCGCCAAACGGTTTGCCGGCATGGACGGCGCGGCGCGGGAAGAACGGTTTAGCCTCGGCAACTGGAAGACCGTCAGCACCGGCGCCCCCCTCCTGGAAGGCGCGCTCGTCAGTTTCGACTGCAAAGTCGCCGAATGCGTGGAAGCCGGCACCCATACGATTTTTATCGGCCGGATCGTCGGCATCCTGCACGGCGACGGCGAACCGCTGATCTACGGCGACGGCAGATTTACCGGGTTAGCGGCGAATTAAGACTTATCAACCGACGATTTGTTCGGTTATAGTACCCGTCCTACGAGCGCAATTCAGAATATCATTCTACTCATGACCCATTCGATCCGTGCTTATCACCCGGATGATGCTCCGGCCACGCAATTTGTGATGACCGAGGCGATACGCGTGACCGGACGGGATGCCTACAGCGCGGCCGAGGTCGAGATTTGGCTCAACGGGCAGAGCAGCCTTCAGAGTTGGCGGGAGACCATGAACGCCGCACCGGTCTCCTACGTTGCCGAGGATGCCGACGGGGTTTTCGCGTTCGGCACGCTACTTGGCAACGGCTATGTCCTGTACCTCATGTGTCATCCGCGCCAGGGGAGACAGGGAGCGGCAACGGGCATCCTCGCTGCATTGGAGACCGAAGCGCGGAGGCGCAGTCTCGACCGGCTGAGCACCCGGGCCAGCCTGTTGGCGAGGCCAGTGTTTGAGCGGTGCGGCTTCTCGGTGGATGCCGAAGACGAGCATGACGGCCTGACCTGTTTTGAGATGTCGAAGCCGCTGAAGAAACAGCCTGTCGCGCCGGCTAGTCTTTCGGCGGATACGGCATAATCACCAAAATAGACGCGATCTTGTTGGTCCGGTTGATGATTGAGCGGCCCTCATTGGGCGCGAGATAACAGGAATCCAGCGGCCCCAGCGTGTCTTCCCCATCGTCGGTGACGATGGTCAGGTTCCCCTCGATCCCAACATAGACTTTCTCCAACGGCGTCGCCGTGTGGGTCGTGCCGCCCCCTGGCAAAAAGTAAGACAAGCCGACCCAGAAATTCTCCGCGTCGCTGGCGTCGAATCCCTGCAGGCGGAAGCCCTTCATATCGAAATGGCCGGCGGCCTCGTATTCCTTCAAGTCGGTTAAGCGATTGACCTTCATCTCAAAACGTCTCCCCCAAATGGCGATGTGCTCCGGTGGCATTGTTCTAGGCCGGACCGGGAAAAGCAATCACCGACGCGACCGGGCCGTGACCGGTCGGTTCGGATTTGCTCTAATACGGTCCCAACACCCGGAGGCAACGTGACAACAGACCCCGACATTCAATCCTTCCGCGAGATGGTGGCGGCCAGCGACAACATCGTCATCTTTACCGGCGCCGGCATCAGCACGGAATCCGGCATTCCCGATTTCCGCAGTCCCGGCGGCATCTGGACCACCAATCAACCGGTCTATTTCCAGGATTTCATGGCGTCGGAAGAGGCGCGCCGGGAAACCTGGAAGCGCAAGATCGAGACCGACAAAACGTTGCTCGCCGCCAAGCCCAATGCCGGGCATTTGGCCGTCGCCAAGCTGGTTAACCAAGGCAAGGTCCGCAAGGTGATCACCCAGAACATCGACGGTCTGCATCAGGCGGCCGGCGTGCCCGATGATGCGATCATCGAGATTCACGGCAACACCACGTATGCAGCGTGCCTGGACTGCAAGAAGCGCTACGAGCTGGAGCCCATTAAGGTCGCGTTCGAAGCGGACGGCGCCCTGCCGGTCTGCGACGAGTGCGGCGGGCACGTGAAGACCGCCACCATCTCCTTCGGTCAACCCATGCCGGAGGCCGAGATGATCCAGGCCCAGGATGATTCCATGAGCTGCGATCTGTTTATCGCCATCGGCTCGTCCTTGGTGGTCTATCCGGCGGCCGGCCTGCCGGTGCTGGCCAAACAGTCGGGCGCCAAGCTGGTGATCCTGACCCGCGATCCGACCGAGCTGGATGGCATCGCCGACCTCACCCTCAATCTGGAAATCGGCCCGACGTTGAGCGCGGTGTTGGATTAAGGCCGGACCGCCGACACCAGGCAGTACGGCCAGCGCATGCTGATGACCCCGTCTTGCCGGAGGGCCTCGGCTGATCCAACGATTTGCTGTTTGATGGCGTCGCGCGCGTTTGGCGTTTGCGCCTCGATCAGCATCGGCGTCCGGACAATGCCTTTGTAAATCAGATCAAGCACATCCTGACCGGAGCTCCCCCGCCAAATAGCGTCATGCTCCGCGTAGGCGATTCCCCTAAATCCCAGGGCCGCCAAGGTTTCGACCGCCTCGTCTTCCTCGGTGAAGGTGGACGATGACGGGGCCGGCGGCAGATCAACGTCCGAGGTCCCGTGTTGTGCAACGGCATCCATGACGATCTGATTGAGCTCCCACCCTTTGGCCGGCGAGAGCCACGTCGTATAGGCCAAACGCCCGCCGGGCTTCAAAACCCGCTTTGCCTCGGCCAGGGCCTGGACCGGGTTTCCCAGATGGCGGAGGCAAAAGGAACTAACGGCCACGTCAAACCGGCCGTCCTCAAAATCGAGCTTCTCGGCGTCGCCGGTGACGAATTTCCCTTCGCCGATCTTGGCCGCGGCGATCTCCACCATGGCCGGGACAAAATCAAGGCCGGTCACCTGCGCGCCTTTGTTCAGGGCTGCCTTGGAAAATTCTCCCGTGCCGCAACAGATATCTAAAACGGCCAGGCCGGAGAGGTCGCCAAGCTGATCCAGTATGACATCGATGGCTTGCGAGGAAATCGGCGCAAAAATGTCGTCATATTGGGCGGCGTTGCCGGCCCAACCAGCCTGCTCCAGTTCTTTAAAGGTCGCCACAACCGGATCTCCCAATTGGAACAGCTGATACGAGCACCTCTACAGCAATTCTCGAAAACCCGGCACCGAGAGAGCGCTTCAGAAATGAGTATCCAGCACTCCTATGTCCGCGAAGATGCCGTCGGACGGCTTACGACACTAGTAAGGGCGCCCGTGGCCGCCGAAGGTCACCCTGGTCAACTCTCTGTATTCCGGAAAGAAATCATCAACGGCGGCATGCTGGGTGGCCGTGTTGTCCCACACCGCCATTGTTCCCTCCTGCCAGTTGTGCCGGTATTGGAATTCCGGCCGGGACGGCAGGGTGAACAGGTAATCCAAAATGCCTTCGCTTTCGTGGCGCGGAATACCGACAATATGACTGGTGAATGTCGGATTGACGTTGAGGACTTTTTTCCCGGTTCGCGGATGGGTTCGGATCAAGGGCTGTTCAATAGGCGGATTCTCTCTTTTCCGCTTCAAGAAGTAGTCTTCGCCCCTAGCCAACATGTTCTGGCGGCCGCCCAGAAGCATATCCCAACTGTGCACCACTCTGAGCCCGTCCAAATAAGTTTTCAATCTCTCCGACAAAGACTCATATGCGGCGATCATGCTGGCCCATTGAGTATTGCCTTTGCCGTTACCCGGAAGCTTCCGGGAATAGAGGCTTGTCCCACCCGGCGGCTCTTCGGCCCAGGTTAAATCGGCATGCCATTTGGAGGTGCCGACGGGCGGCGTGTTTTCGTCATTGATCAAAATTTCCAATTCGGGATCGTCATCCAAATGATCAAAAAACGTATCGGACGCTAGCAGGGGGCCAAAAATTCTGGTCGCGTCTTTCTGCTGTGCCGGAGTCAGGCACTGGTCGGGAAAAAAAATAACCTGATAATCATCCAGCGCCTGACAGAGGATGTCCTTTTCCGCTTCCGAAATCTCCTTCGTCAAATCGACATTGTGAACGACCGCACCCAGTTTGGCGCCAACCTGCTCGACTTCGATTTTTGAATTTTTCATTCCCGCCCTCCGTCTTCATCAAGAGCTGACGATCGGTAGCATGCCGCAAGCGCTCGGCTCTCGAAAAGAAACCTTACTGCAGATATCCGCCCTGGTCACCAAGCTTGGCCAGGGACTGCACCGAGCCGCCGGCCTGATGCAGGATCATTTTCCACTCATCGTCTTCTCGGATAAAGATATTGGTCGCGATCAGGGTCATATCGGGAAACACCTCGGAACAGATCACCACGGCCAGATCACCGTAGATCGTGGCTACGGGTTCATGCACGGTCATGTTGGGCGGCGCGTTGTTGATCAAAATCGCCCGCCAGCTTTCCATCACCGCCTCCCTGCCGACCAGATTATGCCAGCCGGGATGGATGCAGTTCACCGGCACGCCCGTCGCCCACAGCTCCTCCATGAGCTCGTAGTCGCAGGTCAGCAGCGCCGAGTAGAACGCCTCATTGGCGGCAATCGCGTCGTCCGTTTCCGGCATCAGTTTCAGGTTCCCCGGTCAGATCGGTGTCCCGGCGGGATTCTGGGAGGTAATTCGGGGAGGTCCAGACCTAATTGGCCGGATTCAGTGGTAAAATGTCTGTTAGACGACAGTTTCCGTGGTCTTCCGGGTGCGCTGACGCTCCCATTTGTCGGCCAGATCATCGACGATCTCCTCGTCACGCTCTTCCCCGGTTTCCCAGTCGATGACCGGGACCGGCTTGGGCCGCTGCGCCGCCAGCATATCCTCGGCGCGGGACATATTGCGTTCCGCCACCTTGGCCTGCCGGGCCCAACCATAAGCCTGATAGATGGACAGCGCCTTGCCGAACGCCTCGGCCGCACCTTCCAGGTGCCGGGGCTCCTTGCTCATCTTGCCCAGCATGAATTGAGCCGAGCCGAGATTGTTCTGGGTCGCCGCCCAGGGCAGCGGGGTCTCCTCCCGGTTGCGGATGACCAGGGCTTCCAGGCAGGCCTGCACGGCGCGGTCGATCAGTTCCGGGCTGCGCGCCACATCACCCCAGACCTGCAGAACCTGGCCTTGGGCGTTCTTGATCTCCGCCCACTTGAGCGGCGCATCCGCTTGGCTAAACACCTGCAGCGCCGCCTGATAATAGCCGAAGGCTTCTTTCAGTTGGTCCGTGTCGCCGCTGGCGCCGTCCAGCCGGTAATGCACATTGCCGAGCCGGAATTGCAGATGACCCCATTCCCGGGGAAATCGTTCCCTGGTGTAGTACTCGACCGCCGCCAGATAGCATTGGCGGGCCTGGTCCAGCATTTCCGTGTCCGCCGTCTTCTCGCCGGTCAGTTGGCGCACCCGCCCCAGATGATATTGGGCGTTGGCCCACTCCATCGGGACGTTGTTTTCGTCGAAATAGCCCAAGGCAGCTTCATAGGCGTCGCCGGCGGCCCGGTACCAGCTGGTTTCGCTGCTTTGCTGACCGGCGGCGGCAATCAGGTTGCCATAACACATTTGGATCGAGGCCTGATCGGAGATGGTCAGTTCCATGGGTGGCTGCGCGGCCGCATTGCGTGCGCCTTCCGCCACCTCGGCCAGGATGGGCCGAATGCGCAAGGCATGCGCTTCACTTCTGGGCGTCACGGCGGCGACAGAGACAGCCACCAGCAGGCTTTCGAGATCAGAAGTAAAGTCGGTCGGCAAAGACAGGCTGTCGGTGATCAGGAACCGGCCCGGCAGGTCGACCGCCGAAGAGCGGGAGATGAACCGCAGCTGGATGACGTTGGAGATGGCGTTGACCTCTCCCCAGATCAGCAGATCGGCCTTTTCCTTACGCAGGATTTTTCGGCCTTCTCCATAAGCCTCTTCCAGCACATTGGCCAAGGGCTCGGCCGGATCGACCGGCAAGGGTTCGGGCAGAATTTTGACGCCGATCTGGTTGTCCCGCATCAGTGCGCCCGCGACGATCGCCAGTTGGGCGTTGTTCTCGTCACCGGCAAACGGTGCGATCCGGAATTCCAGGGCGGTTTTTGCCGGGGCCCGGCGGGACACCAGGGCGCCGATCATATTCCACAAAGACGGTTTCTTATGCACATTAGCCAGCACCTCACGGGACTGGGCGCTGGTCAGCAGCGCGTTGGTCCGGCGCAGCCGCTCCGACAGGGTGCCGATGACCTGCATGGCCACATCGGGCTCGCTTTGCAGGTAAGAGACAAAGCCCTTGCGGTCGACCACTTCAACGACCGTATCACCGACGGCGCGGGCGGTGGCGCTGCGGACGGAGATATCGATGACCCCCATCTCGCCGAAAACCTCGCCGGGCCCAAGCAAAGCCAGGCGCACCGGTCCGTTGGCCGTGCTCTTGATCAGCTCGACCCGGCCCGACGCCACCACGAAGGCGGTGAGGCTGCGGTCGCCTTCCCGGAAGATCACTTCGCCGTCCCGGAAAAGGGCCTCTTCCACGCCCTCAATCGCTTGAGGTGTTTTGCGGGCTTCCTTGCGGCGTTTAGCGGCGCTGCTCAATTCGTCCGTTCCGTTTCAAACATACGGGTTCCAAGTGTGTCATTCTCGCAGAGACTCGTTGCCATCCGGTAAACGGGACCGATAATCGGGGCATAACCAGTTGGATCACGGACCCCTCGGAAATCCCGTCCGGCGCCGGCGCATACGGGCTCGGCATCCGGCTTCAGGCCTCTATTGACCTCAAACCCATGCAATTCCGAGGCCAAACGTTAACGCCGGGACTTTATCTGTACGCGGGCAGCGCAAACGGGCCGGGAGGCTTGAAATCCAGGGTTTCCCGGCATCTTCGGGCGGATTAGAAACATCACTGGCATGTGGATCAATTGACCGGGTCCGGGCAGGTCATTTTTGCCGCCCTGATCCCCGGCGGACATTAATGTGACCTGGTGGATTCGGCGCTGAAACTGGGCGCGGAGACGCCGGTGTCGGGCTTCGGCAGCTCTGACTGCCGGCGCTGCACGGCGCACTTGTTGCGGCTGGCGGAGGGGTTCGAGGTGGAAAGGCTGGGCGCGGGGGTGGTTCTTAATGTACCACTGCATCGTCATCCGCGGACTTGATCCGCGTATCCACGTTGAAGTGACACATGGGTCCACGGGTCAAGCCCGTGGATGACGGTTGTAAGGACTAATACGGCTTGTAGGACTTTTCCTCGATAATCTCGGAGCCGAGGAGCACGTTGATCTCCCGCTTGAGCCGCGCGCGTTCGTCATTGGTCTGATAGACCGCACGGGCCAGACCGATAAAGGTCTCGCCGAAATCACTTGCCGCCTCGCAATCACGGATATCGTCTTCGATCACCCAGAGTTTTTCATTCACCGTCTTGAGCTTGGCGGCCAAATCATCAAGCTCTCCCGAGGCGTCCAGCTCCGCATCCCGCGTGGATGACAAAATCTCCAACTCCCGGCGGACATTTTCCAGCTTGGCCGGATCGTCCATACGCTCGGACTTGATTTCCAGGATGGTGATCTTGTCGATCAGTTCGCCGGGCGCGATCTCGACCTTAAGTGATTTCTTGGACACGTCAGTTCACCTCGTTGGGGGTTTGAAACGCGGCGACGCCCTCGGGCACGCCTTCGATATGGATAGACCGGGTCGGGAACGCGATGGCGGAGCCGGCCTCTTCGATGATCTTCATGAACGCCAGCATATGTTCCTCGACAATAGCCCGCCATTCGGCCCATACGATGGTCTTGGTAAAGTAGTAGACATTGATGTCCACGGAAGAGTCATTGAAATTTACCAGATGCACCATCTCGGTCTGGGAATGATCGACCCGGTCATCGCCGGCGATATAAGCCCGCATATTGGTGAGGATAGTCTCGAACTGGGCCGCCGTGGTGCCGTAGGTCACACCGATATCCATCTTGATCCGGCGGTGGGACATGCGCGACCAGTTGATGATCGGCTCGGCGGCGATCTTGCCGTTGGGCACGGTCTGCACGGCCTTGGAGAATTTGCGCACCCGGACGGTGGAGAGAGTCACTTCCTCGACCACGCCATGGCCGATGGAGGGTGTTTCGATCCAGTCGCCGACCCGGATCGCCTGATCAACGATCAGCAGCTTTATCCCGCCGAATAGGTTGGCGACACTGTCCTTGGCCGCAAACGCGAACGGCAGCGACAAGACCCCGATACCGGCAAAATACGGCCAGGGATTGATCCCCCATTGGGCAAGCACGGCGACGATGCCGGAGCCCACCAGAAACACCTTGAGGGCCTTTAGGAGGTAATCCTTCACCTCGCTGGCGACTTCGCCGGCGAGTTTTTCGAGGAACTTGTCGAAGAAGGTGGAGATCGGATCGACCAGCCGGTAGCCGGTCCAGAAAATCGTGAAGGCGATCAGGGAAAAGAGGATTTTCTCCAATACGTCTTCGACCGCCGGCGTGAAGGGAATCCACTGGACCACGAATGAAAGGCCGAGGATGAGGAACAGGAACATCAAGGGCTGGTGCAGGGCCTCAACCACCTGGTCATCCATGTTGGTTTCCGTGCAGGCCGCCATGGCGCGCAAGCGTGACAGAACCACGCGGGCGAAGAACCGCCGGAGCAGGATGAACACCAGCAACACCAGGGCGGCGACGCCGAGCTGACTGACCTCCACCCCGAAAAAAGAGCTTTCGAGGACGGCTTTGAATTGTGCAATCAAGCTTTCCATGGGGCCCATTACTTCGCTAAACGCGCCGGGGATTGCAACTGGTTTCTATTAATCTCATTGGCTTTAACGCCGTCATCCACGGGCTTGACCCGTGGATCCATGTTCTTTCCAAGATGGACCCGCGGATCAAGTCCGCGGGTGACGGACAGAGAGCGATACTCACGCCCCCACCATCTCCTTCAGGGCCTCGACCGTCTCCGCTTCAATGACGCGGCGCGCCGTGTCATAGCCGAAGCCGGCGCGGGCCAGGGACGCCAGGTCCTTTTCCTTGGCCTCGTCCCGGTCGCCACGGGTACGGTACGGGCCCAGCCGCCGCCGGCGGGCCAGCGCGATGGCCGCCATCAGTTCGGTCTCCCCCACCTCCTCGGCCAACGTCTCCAGCGCCTGATCAATGACATCACCGGGCACCCCTTTCTCCCGGAGCTTCATGCGGATGCCGCGGGCCGACGTACCGCGCCGGTGCAACGACAAGACCCGGGTCTCGGCATAGCGGGAATCGTCCAGGAACCCTTGCGCGGTCAGTTTCTCGATAATCTCGGCAATGAATTCCCGGCCTTCCGCCGGGTCCGTGTCGTGAAAATGGGCGGAGCGGTCCACCCGGCGGGACAACACCCGGCGCAGGTTCTCCGACGACGACGAAAACCGCTTCAGATAGTAAAGCGCCGCATTCTCCAGCGACTTCCGGGTCGCCTTGCGCGGCACCTTCTTCTTGCGGGGCGGTTTGTTATTGGCTGCCTCGTCGTTCACGCGTGATCCTTTAATCCTGTGCCGAAAACATTGTGGCGGTAGAGCGTGCAGGATATATCAGGCAAGTCCGAACGCAACGAAAGAACCCCTGCCCGCCTATGGCCGACCTGCCGCAAAATCCCAAGTACATCCTCCAAGGCAACGTCAACTGGACCGGTGTCTGGACCCTGTACGCCAAAGAGGTCCGCCGCTATCTGAAGATTCTCGGCCAAACCATCATCGCGCCAGTGGTCACCACCTTCCTGTTTCTAACCGTGTTCACCGTGGCCTTCGGCGCCGACCGGGTGGTCAACGGTCTGCCCTACATCGTGTTTCTGACGCCCGGTCTGATCATGGTGTCGATCCTGCAGAACGCGTTCGCCAACGCCTCCACCTCGATCATTCAGCAGAAGCTCAACCAAAATATTGTCGACACGCTGATGCCGCCGTTGACGTCGCTGGAACTCACCCTCGCGTTCATCATGGGGGGCGTGACGCGAGGCCTGATGGTCGCCATCGGGGTGAGCGCGGCTTTGGCCTTTTTCAGTCCGTTCGACATTCACAATATCGGCTTTGTCCTATTTCACGGCGTGGGCGCGGCGCTGTTGATGGCGTCGGCCGGGGTGATGACCGGCGTCTGGGCGGAGAAATTCGATCACGTTTCCACCATCACCAACTTCGTGATTTTGCCTTTGTCCTTCCTGTCGGGGACATTTTTCACGGTGCAGCGCTTTCCGGAAATCCTCCTCACAGTCACCCAGTTCAATCCGTTCTTCTACATGATCGACGGCTTCCGCTACGGCTTCACCGGCCAGTCGGACGGCAATGTGATGATCGGCCTGGCCGTGGTAGCGCTCGCCAATCTGTGCACGATCGCGGGCTGCTACGCCATGTTCCGCACCGGCTATAAGCTGAGGAACTAGGCATGTCTCAGTTATCAGCGCCCGCCACCCCCGAAACGCGCCCCCGCCGTGGCTTTTGGAACAGCCTCGGCCTGTGGTCGCTGTATAAGCGGGAGGTCATGCGGTTCTTCAAGATGTACATGCAGACCTTCGTTGCGCCCGCCGTGACGGCGCTCTTGTTTCTGGCGATCTTCCAGCTGGCCTTCGACGGCGAGGGCCGGTCCATGGGCGATGTGCCCTTCGCCGAATTTCTGGTGGCCGGCCTGACCATCATGGCGGTCATGACCAGTTGCTTCGCCAACGCGTCCTTCACCCTGATGTTCGAGAAGATCGTGCAGACCATCGTCGACACGCTGATGCCGCCCCTTACCGCCTGGGAAATGACCATCGGCTATGTGCTGTCCAGCATCACCCGGGGCATATTGGTGGGCGCGGTGCTGGCGGGAGCCATGAGCGTGTTCGTCGATATCGGCATCCACCGTTTAGGCTTTGTCCTATTTCATGCCGCCATGGCGGCCTGGATGATGTCGTGTTTCGGGCTGATGACCGCGCTTTGGGCCAATAAGGTGGACCACGTGGCGTCGGTGAACAATTTCGTCATTCTGCCGCTAACGTTCCTGTCCGGGACGTTCTATTCAATCCAGCATTTGCCGGCCGCCATCCAGCAGGTCGCCCAGTTCAACCCGTTTTTCTACATCATCGACGGGTTCCGCTATGGCTTCATCGGCGAGGCGGACAGCAACCTGACGACCGGCATCGTCTTTTTACTGGTGCTCAACGGCGCAGCCACGGCCTTTTGCCGGCACTTGTTTCAAACCGGGTACAATTTGAAGTCATAAGCCGCCGACGTCTTACGCCGATTGGCGGCAAATTATATTGACAGAACAGTGTCTTAGGGGGATACTCCCCCGCTTTCCGGGACGGCGTGTTTGCCGTCCTAATTATTTTCAGGTCCCGGCGTCTGGGCACCGGATTGGGAGAGCAAATCAATGTCAGCGGTCATGCCGACCTATGGAGCGCCGCAACTCGCTTTCGAGCGG
>JAYQGD010000024.1:1194-12296 GCA_038140415.1 Rhodospirillaceae bacterium | reverse complement strand
TTAAATAACCCCCAGCAATTTTTCAGGGGTACCCTGCCATGAGTGACAACGCCGCACCGGCCAAATCGTCCGCCTCGGACTCGTCCAAATCCTCGACCTCGGAGAGCAAAAGCTCGTCTGAGTCGTCAAGCACGTCATCCGAGTCCTCGACCAAGAAAAGCAGCGGCGGTGGATCGCGGCCGATCAGCTATTTCTCCAGTGTTTCCACGGATGAATACCGGTCCGGCTGGCAGGAGATCTTCGGCAAGAAAGCCAAGTCCGCGGGCCGAAAGACCAAGGTGGAAAAGTCGAAGAAGGCCGCTCCGGCGGTCTCTCTGCCCGTCACCCTTCACTTGGAAGACGGCGATATGACTGCGGAGTTGAAGTTGCTCCTCAAGGACGCCTTGAAGAAAAAGGCGCGGAAAGAGAAGCTCAGCCTGGGCCGGTCCTTGTCGAAATCCGATGTCAGCCTGAGCCTAAGCTGCAAAATTTCCGATTAGTCCAAAAGGTCGGACGGGGCGTCCAGCCACGTCAGCGCGTCTGCGGCTGACATAAACGCCTGCCGGGTCACCTCGTTGGGTCTTTTGTCCAGAACCAGCCGAGCCTGCTGTCCCCGGGCGAAGTCGTGCTTTGATTTGGTCATGAGCGCGATTTTACACGGGGAAATCCGGTTGTGATATTCGTTCATCCGGGCGGTGGCGGTGCTGGAAAGCCGGGTAAAGTCCCAATTGTCACCGACGTCAACCGTCGAATAATCCCTCAGAATGTTGAATCCCTGAACGAAATCCTCGTTCGCGAACAGATCCTGGAATCCGGTGTAAACCTCTTCGATGTTGAAGGGGGGAGAGTGCTTGATGTGTACCAGCCGGTGTTCCGGATAGATCGTTATTTGATAAGGCATTGGGGGCCGAGTATTCCAGTTATTACGCATTCGCGCTTATGTGTATCCCGTTATGCGCAGGGCGGATTTATCATGCAATCATATATTGTGACTTGAACTGGATAAAATTACCTCGAAGTGATCTTTGTTCATTGACCGTTGGCTAGTAGTTACGCTCGAAGGATATTTCGACCCGCCGGTTGTCGTGCAACTGATGGCCGTCCGGGGTCGGGACCAGCGGCCGGCGTTCTAACCGTGCTTGATTTGCCAATAATGGGTTGATCCGTTAGCCGGGATGTCGCAATAGAGAGCCATGTTGGGAAGCATCGGCAGCGGCAATAAAATGAGCCTTGAGGACGATCTGATCGGCCCGCTGGAACACGCGGTCGGCAATCAATTGCTGGCGACGGTGTTTTTGGTCGTGGCGGTCATTATTGCCCGAATCGTTCTTCAGCGGCTGATCAATAAAAAGTTCGAAGACCAGGCGGCGCAGCGCCGGCGGATGATGGCGAACACCCGTAACGGTCTGCTGCTAATTCTGATCTTCGGCATGATCTTCATCTGGGCGCCGGCGTTGCGCACGTTCGCTCTGTCCCTGACGGCCTTCGCCGTCGCCTTCATCATTGCCACCAAGGAGCTGATCCTGTGCATCAGCGGCTCCATCGTTGTGGCGTCCAGCAGTGCACTTCGGGTCGGAAGTTGGGTGGAAATCGGGGAAACGCGCGGCGAAGTGACCGACCAGACCCTTTTGACCACGACACTGCAGGAATTGGGCAGCGGGCCGAACGCCTATGAATTTACCGGCAAAACCATCGTGATCCCCAATAGCCAGTTTCTCACCACCCCAGTGAAAAATGAGCGGTTCTACAAACGTTATGTTCTGCACAATTTCAGCCTGACCATGGAGGCGGACAGCGATCCGCAACCTGTTGCCGATGCCATGCTTGCCTCCGTCGGCGCCGGATTGGCGCCCTTCAAAGATGCCGCCGGGCGCTATCACGACCTCATCGAGGAGCGGGCGGGCATCGAAATTCCCGATCCGGAACCGTCGGCCAGGTTCTCCAGCACCAATGACGGGCGGATCAGAATCACGGTGTCCTGTTTGCTGCCGACAGAGGCTGCCATGGAAATTGAACAGTCTGCGCTCCTGGCCGGCCTCAAGCTGGCGGCGGATGCAAGGCAACAACGGGAAGAACAGCGGAACCGGTAAAGTTTGGGTGAGGCGGCGGCCTCGACCCTTGAACGCCGGTGCGATTTCGGCAGACTGGCCGGACATGTTTTTATCGAGAGGATTGTTCATGAAACGCCTGTGTCTAGCGCTAGCCCTTGTCCTATTCACCGCGCCCGCCCTGGCCGGCGAGGTGACCGTTGTCGACGCCAAGGCGCGGGCCACCGGCAATGACACCTTCTATTTCAGGGTGACGCTGCGCCACGGAGATACGGGCTGGAAACACTACGCTGACAATTGGGAGGTGTTGGGTCCGGACGGCAAAATGCTGGGCCGGCGGGTGCTGTTGCATCCCCATGAAACCGAGCAGCCGTTCACCCGGTCTTTGAGCGGCGTGAAAATTCCGCCGGGGATCAAGCAGGTCACCATCCGGGGCCACGACAAGGTCCATAAATACGGCGGCAAGGAACTGAAGATCGATTTGCCGGGCCGCTAGGCCGAATTGTCCCCAATGATCGGCAACTTCGGACCGTTCAGCGTGGTTTTGGCGGCCAAGAGCGCACGATCTATCCCACAATAAATTAACTATTTCAATGGTTTATCAGGAATTCTCGCCGGATGGCACCCAATCTGCATGCTTGCTCGCGTCGTGAAAATTAAAAATGTGAGCAGAATGCCATGTCGTACATCAGGATTACCGGGGAATTCTCGGCGATATTTGGGATATTCGCCGTCGGCTATGCGATGCTGTTGATTAGCTAGCGGGCCGAACCCTCCGAATATAAAAGACATAGATCGCGGCCGGGACCACGCCCGCCACGGTGACGCCTATGGCCAAGGGCAGGATCGTCGTGCCGTCGGAAAAGATACCGACCACGACGGCCATTGTCGCGCCTGCACTTTGTCGGACCACGCCCAGTACGGTGGAGGCCAGACCGGCCATCCTGGGGAACGGGGTGAGTGCGCCGGCGGTTGCTTGGGAATTGGTGATAGAATCGCACAGCTTGAAAAGAGTGAGGGGCAGCACCAGGGCCGCGACGTAGTGCAGCGCAATGTCGGTAAGCACGAAGACGAGCAGGAGAACACCGAAAAGCGTCGCGAAGGCGGCACTCCATCCCATCAGGCGATTAATGCCCATCCGCTCGCCGATGCGCGCGCCGATGATATTGCCGGAAATGCTGCCGACCATCATGATCGCGAAGACGAGGGCGAAGCCGTTCCGGCCCTGATCCAACAGGTTGATCACGATCTCCGGGCCCGCGGACAGGAAAGCCAGGAGCCCGGTGCCGGAGAAGGCGGAACAGAGGGTGTAGGCGACAAACAACCGGTTGCTCAGGATCGAGCGGCTGTTGATCATCAGATCGACCGGGTGGACCGCCCGGTGGTTTTTCTCGGCCAGGGTTTCCTTGAAGAAGAAGGCGACCACCAAAAACACCATCACGCCGAAGGCGGTGATGTAGACGAACACCGCCTGCCAAGCGAAGTATTCGATCAGGATGCTGCCGATCAACGGCCCAACCATGGGCATGATCGACGCCACCGCCATCATGTAGTTCAACAGCTTGGCCGCCTGTTCCCGTTCGTACTTGTCGCGGACAATGGCCATGGCCAGGATGCGCCCGCAGGCGGCTCCCATGCCCTGCAGAAACCGCCAGGCGGTCAGCTCTTCGATGCTGGTGGCGAAGGGGGAGGCAATAGCGCCCACCACGAAAATGGTCAGGCCGAAGATCAGCAGGGGCTTGCGCCCGAACCGGTCCGAGCCCGGCCCGTAGATCATCTGTCCCAACGCCGTGCCGAATGTGTAGACGCCGATGGTAATGCCGACGGTGCCGGGATCGACAGCCAGGTCCTTGGCGATTTCCGGCATGGCCGGCAGGAAGGCGTCGATGGCAACCGGGTTCATTGCCGCTAGGCAGGCGATCAGAAAGATCAGGAGCCCGTAGCTCATGTGCGCCGCCGCCGGTGACGCAAATAGATGATGAGGGAGAGAGCGGCGCCGGCCCCCGAGACGGCGACGGCGATGGCCATCGGACGCGCCGTTCCATCAACAAAGATCGCGAGCAAGGCAGAGACAACGGCGCCCAAGGTGAACTGCAAAAAACCCAATAGGGAAGAGGCGGCGCCGGCGTTGCGCCCGAACGGCGACATGGCCCCGGCGACGGCCTGCGCATAGATCAGCGCAAAGCCCATCAGGTAGATGGTCATAGGCGCAAAGACCGTCCACGGATTGGTGGACTGTTGCAGCGCGAAGTAGAGCATGGCCAGGCCGCCCGCGAGCTGAATGACGGCTCCGGCTGTCATCAGGGGTACGAGACCGGTGCGTTCTACGGTGCGGCTGCAGTAAATGTTGGTGACCAGCAGGACCGTCACCGCGCCAGAAAAAAAATAGGAATAGGTCTGCGGCGAAATATCGAACACGGTTCTGGAGACGCCAGCCGATGCTGTCAGGAACGCCGTAAACCCGCTGACCGCAAAACCGCCGAAAAACATGTTGTAGAGAAAGTCCTTGTTCTTGACGATCCGTGCGAAATTGACCGCCATGGAGAAGGGGTTAATCGCGCGAGGGTCTTTCTCCGGCAAGGTCTCTTTGAAGAAAAACAGCACCGCCAGGATCAGAGTCCCGGCATAGCCCGCCATGATATAGAATATCCACCGCCAACTATGATGTTCCGCGACATAGCCGCCAATCAGCGGCATGAAGGCCGAGCTTGAAATGCTGACGATGAAGATTAACGAGACCAGCCGGCCCAATTGCTCTTTCTCGTATTGATCCCGGGCGGCGGCGTTGCCGAGGATACGTCCCGCCGCGGCGACAAGGCCTTGAATAAACCGCCAGAAAATCAAGGGGCCTAGGGAATCGGCCAAGGCCACACCAATGGCGGAGATCAAGAACAGGGTGAAAGAGATCAAGGCCACGGGCTTTCTGCCGAACCTGTCGGACAGGGGGCCGTAAATGATTTGACCCAAGGCGGTGCCCAGGAATATAGCGGTGAGGCTCAGCTCCACATGACCGATGCCGATACCCAGTTCCGTGGCGATGGCCGGAATTGCCGGCACAAAGACATCGATCGACATCGGGCCCGCCATGGCCAATCCGCCCAGCAGGCAGGCGACCAATAGATACGGCTGACGGACGGTTCCGCTCACGGAACCGGCGCTTCTTCACGCAACGGCGCGGTCCGCACCAGGGTCAGATACGCGATGAAGCCCAGAACCGAGCACGCCGACAAGGCCAGCACCATCGGCATTTGCGTGCCATTCTCGAACACGCCCAGAGTAAACGTCACCACGGCGGCAAAGCCTTGCTGGATAAATCCCAGAAGCGATGCCGCGCGCCCAGCCATATTTGGGAAGTTCGATAGCGCGCCGGCGGTCATTGGCGACATAAAGAAGGCAAAGCCGATCATGAAAATGCCGGTGGGGATCAGGATCGATTCTCGCGTTGCAATATCGAAAATCGCGAAGCCGAATAACGAGACACCGCCGATCGTGCAGAGGCTCCCGGACAACAGAAGGATCTTTTTGATTCCCATCATTCTAAGCAATTTGCCGGCGAACAAGGCGGCGATGAAGTGGGCCAGCATGATGGCGGCAAATTGAAACCCGAACACCGTCGGTGTCTCTCCCATGAAGCCGACCATGACCGGCGCCAGACCGGCCAGGACGGCAAACAGCGCACCGTAGTTGCCCATGCCGCAAAGCAGGAAGGCGACGAAAGTGCGGTCCCGGATGATTTCGGCGAAACTACGCGCCAGTACGTTCGGGGTCATGGCGCGGTGATCTTTTTCGGACAGACTTTCCTTCAGGAAGGCGATAAGGGCTAATAGAACAATGCCGCTAACGCAGGTCATAAAAATAAAGACCGACCGCCATCCGAAGGTCTCCGTGAGATAGCCGCCGACAACGGGTCCGAAAAGGGGCATCGCTGCTAGGGTCATGTACAGGTAGGCGTACATCCTCGCGCCGTCATTGACGTTAAATAGGTCCCGCACGACGGCGCGGAAGATAATCATCGTCGAGGCAATGGCGGAACCCTGCAGGAACCGGAGCACGAACAGAGGTTCGATGCTGGTGATGAAGATAGAGCCGGCGGCGGCGCACACATAAAGCCCCATGCCGAAAAGGATGACCGGCCGCCGGCCGAAGCGATCGGAAAGTGGGCCATAGATGATCTGTCCGGTGGCGTTGCCGATCTGAATCATGGATAAGGTGATCAAGACGGAGCCCATATCCGTATTGACGCCCGTGGCCAAATTGCCCATGGCCGGCAGGAAGGAATCGAGCGCCAAGGGGCCCATAATGGTCAGGCCGCTCAGGACGAAAAACGTCCGCCAAAAGAATGCGCTATCAGACATCTAGACCGAGTTTTAGGTTAGGAAACGGGCCGAATGGGGCCGATCAGAACTACTCTCTCGCGGGCGTGGATGCAAACCCCGAAAACGCAGGGCTGCTATCGTCCAGGGGCTAAACTATCGTGGATTTGGCGCAATTTTACCCGGTAGTCTTCTGGCAGTCCCCAATAGTCTGCGCCGAAGATCATTTGCCCCAGATAGGCGCGACTGGGGGACGGCGCACTTTCAATCACGCCGAAATAGGTGTCGGTGAAACAGGTCGCGCCTTCAGGCGTCAGAACGGTCAACGGCCCCCGATCATAGCGGTTGACGCGCTGGTCGGGCCCGCGGAACCCTTCCGCTGCGTCTAGGGTCGCAATATCGCGCGGGTGAAGCATCCTGTAGACGATGCCCCAGGCGTCGTCATTTTTGGCCTCGTCCAAATCGTTCGGGACGATGTTGGCCACCCCGCAGCGACGGCGTTTTGATCGCAGCGTAAAGTCGAGGCGGTACCCTTCGGCCCTGGCGATGGTCACAAATCGCGCACGCGGGCATCGGCGGCGGAACTGCCGCGGATCCATATTGGAGCCATAGGCAAAATAGAGCATGTGATGGGCGGTTAAGCCAATCCCCACACGTCTTCGGCTACCTCGACGATGCGGGCCAGTTTTGCTTTTTCCACATCTAAGGTGACCGGGTTGCCGGCGACGGTGCTGGCGAACCCGCATTGGGGGCTCAGACAGAGCTGATCCAGGTCGATGAATTGCGCGGCTTCGTCGATGCGGCGCTTGAGGTCATCGGCGGATTCCATTTCCGGCGTTTTGCTGGAGACGATGCCGAGCACCACAACCTTATCCCTTGGGACATACTTCAGCGGCTCAAAATCGCCGGAGCGGGGTGAGTCATATTCCAAGAAGAACGCATCAACCTGCATGTCGTTGAAGAATTTTTCGGCGAAAGTCTCGTACCCGCCTTCCGACAGGAACCGGCCTTTATAATTGCCCCGGCACATATGCACAGCGACCGTGACCGACGCCGGCCGGTCGCGCAGGCAGTCATTGAACAGATCGATATAGTCGATCATGAGCTGATCCGGATCAATGCCCTGGGCGCGGACTTTGTCCTGCACCTTGGGATCGCACAGCATGGGCACCGGCACGTCGTCGAGCTGCACGTAGGTGCAACCGGCGTCCGCGAGCGCCTTGATCTCTTCGCGGAAAACAGCGGCCAGGTCGGTGAAATACGATGCGGTATCCGGATAGACATCGGTCTGGATCGTTTCGTTCATGCGGAACAAGTGCATAGTGGGCGGCGAGACGATGGTGGTTTTCGGCGTCCGCCTGGTGCGGTCCTTGAGATACGCGAACTCGTCGCCGGCGATGGACTGGCTGCGTCCTACCTTGCCGGTGACAATGGGGGCGGTGAAGTTATTCTCGTTGCCCTCGTCGTCGGTGAAGGTGAACAGGGATTGGCTGATATCCAAGCCGTCCACCCGCTCCACGAAGGTTGACCAATATGAGGCGCGGCGGAATTCCCCGTCGGTGATGGACTTCAACCCGGCGTCCTCCTGCAGCTTGATCACTTCGTCGATGGCGCTGTCCTGAATGGCGGTGAACTCCGCCTGGTCGATCTCTCCGGTTTGGAGTTTCTTAAAACCGTCGGTAATCGTCTTGGGGCGCAAAAGGCTGCCCACATGATCGGCCCGGAAAGGGGGGGTGCTGCGTTCCGCCATGGTTCTGATCCTGCTCGCTTGTTGTCTTGTCTGGTTTCGGTTTCTACAATTTGGACGGATGAGTCAAACAGAACCCGGACGGACTTGGAGCCGGGGAGCAGGGGAGCAATTATGACCGAATTCCGCGCCGATCAGACCCGCGTCAAATGGCTGGAGACACTGGATAAGTTCAAACACGATCCGGACGCGCCGGGCTCCGCCGAGATTTGGTCGCCGGCTCTGGAAACGTTGAGCCGGGACGAGCTGATTTCCATCCAGAACGAGAAGCTCGCCGCCGTTACCCCCTTCCTTTACGAGAACAGTGAGTTCTACCGGAAGCGTTTCGACAAACTGGGGCTGGCGCCGACGGATATTCAAACCGTTGATGATCTATCCAAATGGCCGGTGATCGACAAGTCCGAGATGATGGCGGATTTGGAAGCCGATCCGCCCTATGGAAGCTACACCACCCATGGTGATGATCTGTGGGCGGAGCGGGGCTGGATGATCTTTTCCTCGTCGGGGTCCACCGGCACGCCGAGGGTGTTTCGATATTCACAGATCGACCGGGAACTATGGGCTTGGGCCAACGCGCGGGCCATGCATTCCTTCGGTATCCGACCCGATGATTGTGTGCTGATTTGTTCCGGCTATGGGCCTCACGTGTTCGCCTGGGGGGTGCAGTTCGGCCTCGCCAAGATGAACGTGGCAACCATCCCAGGCGGCGGTATGACAGGGGAAATGCGCGCCCGTATGGTGGAACGCTTAAAGCCCACGGTGATCGTCGGCACCACGTCCTACGCCCTGCATCTGGGCCGGGTGATGGAAGATATCGGCCTGGATCCAGCCGCCAGTAGCGTCCGGATGATGCTGGTCGGGGGCGAGCCCGGCACCGGCATCATGAATACCCGCAACCGGCTGGAAAGCTTGTGGGACGCCAAGATGGTGGAGTTCTACGGCTGTACCGAGGCCTCGCCCCACTGCGGCGGCTATTCCTGCTCTCACACGATCACCGATGACGGCGAAGTCGCCACCCACCTGATGGAAGACATCCAGATTTGGGAGCTGGTGGATGCGGACTCCAAGAAGATCGTGGAAGAGGGGGAGCGTGGTTTGACGGTCTGCACCTGTCTCAATTCAGAGAGCTCCCCGCAATTGCGGTTTCTGGTTGGCGATTACACGACCTACACGACCGAGAAATGTGGCTGCGGCCGGACCCATGTCCGCGCGCTGGGGTCCTTCTCCGGCCGGGCGGATGATTTGTTGAACCTGCGGGGCATTAAAATGTATCCGGACCAGATCGAAGAGGCCGTGCGCGCCGTGCCCGGCGTCGGCGATGAATACGAGATTGTACTCACCACCAACACGGACGGGCTCGATATCATGACCGTCCAGGTGGAGCACACCGACGATGTCAGCGAACAGGTGGCCAGCGAAATTCGATCACGTTGTGAAATCCGCGCCGACGTGCATATCCTCTCACCCGGCACCCTGCCGAAGACTGAGTTCAAGGCGAAGCGGGTCCGGGACGAGCGGGGGAGTTAATTTAACTGCGCGTCTACTATCCACGCGTCGTCCCCGGGCCCTGTGCCCGGACCCGTTCCGGGTATGCGAAGCAGTTGTCGGGGAACCATGCAACCCACGCCCATGGACCCCCGAGACTTGGCCCCAACTAACGTTGGTTCCAACTCGGGGGCGACGCGGTAAGGAGCAGGGGGGATAAGAAAAGGGCCGCTTGGAGCGGCCCTTTTCCCTATCCGGCTCGATAGCTGAGGTCGGTAAACTCTCGGTCTTACGAGGAGTAGTACATCTTGAACTCGACCGGGTGCGTGGTGTGCTCCAGCGCGTAGACTTCTTCCATTTTCAGGTCGATGTAGCCGTCGATCAGGTCGTCGGTCATGACATCGCCGGCTTTCAGGAAGTCGCGATCTTCGCTCAGGCTGTCCAAGGCTTCGCGGAGGGAGCCGCAGACGGTCGGCACGCCCTGCAGTTCTTCCGGCGGCAAGTCATACAGATCCTTATCCATGGCGTCGCCCGGATCGATCTTGTTCTGGATGCCGTCCAAGCCGGCCATCAGCATCGCGGTGAACGCGTAGTACGGGTTCGCAGTGGCGTCCGGGAACCGGACTTCCACCCGCTTACCGTTGGGGCTGGTGGAATAGGGAATCCGGCAGGAAGCGGAACGGTTGCGGGCCGAATAGGCCAACAGCACGGGCGCCTCGAAGCCGGGGATCAGACGTTTGTAGCTGTTGGTTGAGGGGTTGGAGAAAGCGTTGATGGCCTTGGCGTGCTTGATGATGCCGCCGATGTAGTTCAACGCTGTTTCCGACAGATCGGCATAGCCCGAACCGGCGAAGGTCGGCTTGCCGTCTTTCCACACCGATTGGTGGGTGTGCATGCCGGTGCCGTTGTCGCCGACGATCGGTTTCGGCATGAACGTGGCCGTCTTGCCATAGATGTGGGCGACCATGTGCACGCAGTATTTATAGATCTGCACATTGTCGGCGCCGCGCACCAGGGTGTCGAACTTAATGCCTAGTTCGTGTTGGGACGGTGCGACCTCGTGGTGGTGCTTTTCCATCTCCACGCCCATTTCCTCGATGGTCGTGACCATCTCGGAGCGCATATCTTGCAGGGAATCCACTGGCGGGACCGGGAAATAGCCGCCCTTAACGCCGGGGCGGTGACCGATGTTGCCGTCGGCGAACTCTGCCCCGGAATTGTAAGGGCCTTCCTCGCTATCGACTTTGTAGAACGTGTGATCCATGGAGACGTCGTAGTGGACGTCATCAAATACGAAGAATTCCGGTTCCGGACCGAAGTAGGCGGTGTCGCCGATGCCGGTGCTTTTCAGATACGCTTCGGCGCGCTTGGCCGTGGACCGCGGATCGCGGGAATAACCTTCGCCCGTAATCGGATCGCGTACGTCGCAGTACAGGATCATGGTCGGCTGCGCGGTGAAAGGATCCATGACCGCAGTGGTGGGATCGGGGATCAGCGCCATGTCGGATTCGTTGATGGCCTTCCAGCCGG
>JAYQGD010000024.1:0-1094 GCA_038140415.1 Rhodospirillaceae bacterium | reverse complement strand
GTGGTGGGATCGGGGATCAGCGCCATGTCGGATTCGTTGATGGCCTTCCAGCCGGCAATCGAGGAGCCGTCGAAGAAAATTCCGTCTTCGTAGGCATTGTCATCAATGGTCTTGGACAGTTGGGTCAGATGCTGCCATTTGCCCCGAGGGTCGGTGAAACGCAGGTCAATATGGCGGACATCGTTGTCCTTGACCGCTTTCGCGACGTCGTCAGGGGTTTTGCAATTCAACGACATGATATGCTTCCTTTCTTTGGTGTATTGGCTGAATTTCGATTAGCCGGATGGGTGTCTGAAGAGAATTAAATCGCTTCGGCGCCCCGCTCTCCTGTACGGATGCGGATCGCTTCATCGATGGTTGAAATGAAAATTTTTCCGTCGCCGATACGCCCGGTATAGGCGGCCTTTTGAATGGCCTCGACGGCGGCGTCTAACTGGGAATCGTCCAGCACCAATTCGATCTTCACTTTGGGCAGAAAGTCGACGACATATTCCGCGCCCCGGTAAAGTTCGGTATGGCCCTTTTGACGGCCAAAGCCCTTTGCCTCGACGACGGTGATGCCCTGCAGGCCGATGTCCTGGAGCGCCTCTTTGATCTCGTCGAGCTTGAACGGCTTGATGATCGCTTCAACTTTTTTCATGGGATTGTGTTCCCGATCGGCTTAGTGGTTGTTGCAACAGCCGGGCGGACAAACCGGCGTTTCCCTTGGATCGGGACCCGCTGTTCTTCCGTCTGGCTGGACTCTCTATCGCAGGAGTCGTGCCAAACCGGGTGATTCGGAAAAGGTCATGATTACAGTGGGTTAGGGGTGTGCGATGGCGCGACGGGGACGCCGGCCTGTTTTGGAGTGCCCATCAATTAGGCATTTGCCTATTTATTGGGAGGAAAGGGGTTTTTATGTCTTCACCTCCAAATTGCGTCATCCCCGACTCGCGAAGCGATTGTCGGGGAACCATGCAACCCATGCCCATGGACCCCCGAGACTTGGCTGACGCCAACTCGGGGGCGACGCAGAAGGTGGGCGGGTGAGGAGAGGCGGAGGTCGGCTATAACAGCTCGGCATAACCGGTTCCTAAAGCTCCCCCCCCCTCACT
>JAYQGD010000023.1:0-12448 GCA_038140415.1 Rhodospirillaceae bacterium | reverse complement strand
TGGGTGGCGATCCTCACCGGCTCCAAAAACGCGCTGAAAGGTCTCGGCTTTTTGATGGGCGGGGTATTGTTGCAGGTCCTGGGCTTCGAATGGGCGCTCTGGTCAATGGCGGCCGGCCTCGCCGTCATCCTGGGTCTCACCGCCGCCGTCGTGAAGACCGATCTGGGCAAAGCCAAGCAAAAGATCACCAAGCGCGATCTTTTTTCCAAAACCCGGGAAATCAATTTCCTGTCGGCCGCCCGTATCTTCCTGTTCGCGTCTCGGGACGTGTGGTTCGTGGTCGGCGTGCCGGTGTTCCTCTACAGCCAGTTCGGCTGGTCATTTGACGAGGTCGGCGCCTTCATGGCCGCCTGGGTCATCGGCTACGGCATCGTCCAGGCCGCCGTCCCCAGGTTTCTCAAAAACACCACCGACGCCCGCAACGGCGCGCAAGCCGCCAAGCTCTGGAGCATTATCCTTGCCGTGGTGTCCCTCGCCATCGCCCTCGGCGTCTCCCCCGAGATCGTGGCCAAGCTGGGCGGCGACGGCACGGCCGCCGGCATCCTGGTGGGCGGACTGTTTATCTTCGGCATCGTCTTCGCGGTGAATTCGTCCGTGCACTCTTATCTCATCGTCGCGTATTCGGATCACGACAAGGTCGCGCTCAATGTCGGCTTCTATTACATGGCGAACGCGGTGGGACGGCTCGGCGGCACGCTGCTGTCAGGATTGGTGTTTCAGTTTTTCGGTCTGGCGGCGTGTTTGTTTGTTTCCGCCGCCCTGGTGTTTCTGGCGGTGATCTTCACCTGGCCCCTGGGCAAGGAAGCCGCGCTCACCAATCAACCCGCGTGACCGGGGATGCCCTGGCGCTGTATAAACGGCGATCAGACAAAACGAGGCTGACCCATCATGGACATGTTTTGCAAACCTTCGAAGACGGCGATCCCCATCCACGCTGTTACCAAGGCGGACTTAAAGAAGTGGCTGAACCGGCAGAGCGGCGCCGTGAAGAAATGGGTCACCGCATCCGACTTCAAGGCCGACCCCGGCATGATTCTGACCATCGCCGGCAAAGACGGTGCGCTCGCCGGCGTGGCGCTGGGCGTCAGTTCCAATTTCGACATGTGGGATTACGGCGGGCTGGCCAAAACCCTGCCGCCGGGCAAATACGCGCTGACCGCGAACCTGGGCGCGGAAGAGGCGACCCGCGCCGCCATCGCCTTCGGCTTGGGCGTTTACCAATTCACACGCTACAAATCGGAAAGCGAAACCATCAAGGTGCAGCTCGTCTGGCCCAAGAACTGTGATCAAGCGACGGCCCGGCAAACCGTCGAGGCCGCAGAACTAGTCCGGGACCTGATCAATCATCCGGCCGAAGATATGGGCCCCAGCGAATTGGAAACGCAGTTCAAAGCGCTGGCCAAAAAGCACAAAGCCACGGTTTCGGTGATCAAAGGCAATGATCTGTTGAAGAAGAACTACCCGTCGATACACGCCATCGGCCGCGCCTGCGACGATCCGCCGCGCCTGTTGGACATGCGCTGGGGAAAACGGAGCGATCCCAAGATCACCCTGGTCGGGAAGGGCGTCTGTTTCGATACGGGCGGGCTGGACATCAAATCCGCCGCCGGCATGAAAACCATGAAGAAGGATATGGGCGGCGCGGCACACGTGCTGGGGGTTGCCCATATGCTGATGGCGGCCAAGGCGCCGATCCGGCTCCGGGTTATGATCCCGGCGGTGGAAAACAATATTGACGGCAACGCGATCCGGCCCCTGGATGTGATCAAGACCCGGTCGGGCAAAACCATCGAGATCGGCAACACGGATGCGGAAGGCCGGGTGATCCTGTCCGACGCGCTCTATGAAGCCTCCACCGAGAAACCCGCGTTCATTCTGGATTTCGCGACACTGACCGGCGCAGCGCGGGTGGCGCTGGGCACCGAATTGCCGGCGCTATTCTGTTCCGACGACGCCTGGGCGGACCGGGTGCTGGACGCCGGCAAGACCGAGCAGGATCAGCTTTGGCGCATGCCGCTCTGGGCGCCCTACAAGAAACTCATCCGGGGCAAGACCGCCGATATCACCAATTCGCCCGACCAGGCGTTCGGGGGCGCCATCACCGCGGCCCTGTTCCTGCAGGAGTTCGTCGGCAAATCCCCCTGGGGTCATATCGACGTCATGGCGTGGAACCAGGCGCCCCAGCCGGGCCGGCCCGAAGGCGGCGAGGCCATGGGCATGCGGGCCGTCGCCCGCGCCATCCAGGACTGGGCCAAATCGGTTTAGCAACGACCCCCTTGGCATTTTCCCCGAATCGACTTAGAAACGATACGGGTTCGAAACGAATAATTGGTGGCGATGGATCTCAATCCGAATGATGCGCTGGATCTTTGGCGCCGTGCCGTGGTGGACAGCGTCCGCCGGGAAGCGCCGGACCTGTCGGCGCGCCAAATGGGATTGCTGTTGCTGGTCTATATGACCGACGGGCCCCACACCGTTCGCGCCCTGTCGGAAACCCTTAAAATTTCAAAGCCAGCCGTCACCCGGGCCATTGACCGCTTGAGCAAGCTGGAGATGGTGCGCCGCAAGGAGGACGATCAGGACAAGCGCAGCGTGCTGATCCAGCGTACGGTCAAAGGCTCCATCTTCCTGCGGGAATTCGGTGAGATTATTGCCGCCGCCGCCGGCAAGCTGCCGTCTTAAGTCGCCGAGGTCATCGTGCCGTGGCTGGGCAGGCGGAACCGCGCCAGATAAGTCGGCAGCACCGCTTCCGCCGCTGTCGGCTGAATACCCAAATTCGTGAGCTTCTTCGCCCGCTTGCCGACCACGTTATCGGTTTTCAGCAATTTAACCTGATCGACCGTGAGCAGCGGTTTGGGCAGCAGCCCCAAAAACCAGCCTTCCATCATCAGCACCCAAAACGGCACCGGCAGCAGCCAGCGATTACGGTCGATGGTTTTGAGCAAGAGCCGCATCAATTCCACACTTGAATAGACCGTGGGTCCGCCCAGCTCGAACGTCGCGCCCCGCGCTTCGTCATTGTCGATGCAGGCGACAATCGCGTCCGCCACATCGCCCACATAGACCGGCTGAAACTTGGTGCCGCCGTCCCCATAAAGATCGATATGCACGAGCCCCTTGTCGGAAAACAGGCTGATCTTGGGAAACGCCGGGCAGCCGAACACCGGCATCACCGGGGACAGCCGGGCGATGGACGAAAACAAATTGAAAAACCCGTCTTCCGGTCCGAAGACAATACTGGGCCGGATAATCACCGCACCTTTGAATGCCGATTTCACCGCTTTCTCCCCGGCCGCCTTGGTCCGGGCATAGAGAGACTCGGACTGGGCGTCCGCGCCGATGGCCGAGATCTGGATCATGTTCCGGGCCCCGGCCGCTTTGGCGGCTTTGGCGATCCGTTCCGCACTCGCCGCGTGGATGTTCTCAAACGATTGCTTACCGCTTTCCGCCAAAAGTCCCACCAGGTTGACCACGGTCTGCGCGCCCTTGACCGCGTTCGCCACGCTGTCGTCAGATTTGATGTCGGCCTTGACCAGAACCACCTGACCGACATCGCCCATGGGTTTCATATAGAGAGCGGCTTCCGTATCCCGGCAGGCGACCCGGACCGTTGCGCCCGCCTTGACCAGCCGGCGGACCAAGTGCCGCCCGATAAATCCCGCGCCGCCAAAGACGGTGACAATTTGTTTTTCCATACGCGCCTCCTGTACCCGGGATCACCCCGGCTCGCACGATCTCATAACCGATAAAATAAACCCTCTAGACGGTCTCAACAACAATGGTGTGCCATGGTGGAAAGCTCACGCGATTCAGCTAAAACAATGTTGACAGCATCCGGGCTGGAAGGGTACCACCTCCCTTCGCCGAAATTCGGTGGACCAAAATCCCGTGCCCAGGTGGCGGAATTGGTAGACGCGCTGGCTTCAGGTGCCAGTGGCCGCAAGGTCGTGGAAGTTCGAGTCTTCTCCTGGGCACCATTTTTGGTATGCTAGGCGTTCCGAAGCCTGAGCCCAAACCCGAGCTGAAGAACAGCATTGTGAAAAACCCCGACGGCAATATTACCCTGCACAAGGGCGACATCCCGAGCGATCTAAGCTTCGGCGATAGTGTGGCCGTGGATACGGAGACTTTGGGCCTGAAACCGCTCCGCGACCGGCTCTGCGTAGTGCAACTGTCTTCCGGCGACGGCAATGCACATTTGGTCCAATTGGACGACAAGGACCATTCCGCGCCGAACCTGAAGGCGCTGATGGCCGATCCGGCGGTTACCAAAATTTTTCACTATGCCCGGTTTGATGTCGCCGTGATGCGGCATTATCTGGGCGTCGAATGCGCACCGGTCTATTGCACCAAAATCGCCTCTAAACTGACCCGCACCTATACGGATAAGCACGGCCTCAAAGACCTGTGCGGCGAGTTGCTGGGTGTCGAGATGTCCAAACAGCAGCAGCAATCGGACTGGGGCGCCGATGAACTGTCCCCGGAACAACTGCATTATGCCGCGTCGGATGTATTCTATCTGCACCGGCTCCGCGAGGTGCTGGACCGGCGGCTGGCCCGCGAGGATCGCACTGAATTGGCCCAGGCCTGCTTTGACTTTTTGAAGCATCGCGCAGAGCTTGATCTTCTCGGCTGGGAAGACATCGACATCTTCGCCCACGCGTGGAAATAGCGCGGTTGATCGCCGGGAGCGAACCGCCCGGATTCATTGACCTTTTAAACGCGCGGATTCATACTGCGTTACATTGAAATCCCTCGGAAATTGAACATATAGCAGATATATTCCAGGGCATCCTGATCAGGAACAGATATGAATAAATCCGGCGCCAAGCCGAAGCCCGATTCGAAGCTGATGGACTCCCAACAGCAGGCGGATATCGAACGCGCGCGCCAGGTTCTGCAAATGGAGGCCGAGGGCCTCTCGCAGCTCGCGCAGACGTTGGACGAAAGCTTTATCGAGGCCATCAATATCCTGGACAAAATCGACGGCAGGATTGTGCTTACCGGCATGGGCAAAAGCGGCCATATCGCTCGCAAAATATCCTCGACCCTGGCGTCGACCGGAATGCCGTCGTTTTTCGTTCATCCTGGTGAGGCCAGCCACGGTGATTTGGGCATGATAGATCATACGGACGCCGTCATCGCGATTTCCAATTCCGGAGAAACCCCGGAACTGGCGGACCTGGTCGCCTATACGCGGCGCTTTGCCATTCCTTTGATTGCTATTACCAGCCGGGCCGGCAGCTCGGTCTCGGAACAGGCCGATGTCACCCTTGTCCTGCCGCCGGCGGAAGAAGCCTGTCCGAACGGTCTTGCGCCGACAACGTCGACCACCATGACCTTGGCGCTCGGCGACACCATCGCCATGGTGCTGATGGATCGCACCGGGTTTACCGCCGATGATTTCAAGATGCGTCATCCGGGCGGACAATTGGGCAAACGGCTGTTGAAAGTCTCCGACATCATGCACAGCGGTGATGCGCTGCCGGTGGCGCCGGGCGACATGCCGATGACCGATATTATCGTCAACATGTCCGCCAAAAGTTTCGGCTGCATCGCCATCATCGATGGAAACACCAACCTGCTGGGCGTCATCACCGACGGCGATCTACGCCGCCACATGTCGAACAATATTTTGGAGCTGACCGCGGAACAGGTCATGACCAAAAACCCCAAAACCATCCGCCCGTCCGCGCTGGCGAGCGAGAGCGTGCAGATCATGAATGATGCCAAGATCACCAATCTGTTCGTGGTGGAAGATCAGAAAGTCAAAGGCGTCATCCATATTCACGATTGCCTGCGCGCCGGCGTGGAATGAGCGAACCATGACGGATACTATAGCGGCCACTGTTTCAGATCCGCCGGCAGTCCCCGGACCCGGGGCGTCGCGATCACGGGAATATCTGGACACGTCATCGGCGCGGCGGCCTTTGCCCCGCCAGCCGATCGGCTACAGCCGCTTTGTGCTATTCATGAAATTCCTGTTACCGGCCGCCGCCCTGTGCCTTGTGGCGGCGATCGTGATCTGGCCGCAGATCAACATCGCTGATAACCGCTTCTCCATCGGATTTTCCAAGATACAGGTCAGCGCGAAGGAAAACCCGAGCATGGTCAACGCCCGGTTTGTCGGGGCAGACAAAAAGAACCAGCCCTTTTCCGTCACGGCAGATTTGGCCAAAAATCTGGCGCTCGGCGCCTCGGAGATTGAACTGGAAATGCCCAAGGCGGATATCGGCGTTCGTGATGGGAGTTGGCTGGTGCTGACGGCGAACACCGGCCTCTACAACCAGAAAAACAAGATTTTGGATCTGGAGGGGGCCGTCAATCTGTTTCACGATTCCGGCTTTGAGTTTACAACAGACACCGCCAAGGTCGATTTAAACGCCGGTGTCGCCGAAGGTCAGGTGCAGATCCAGGGACAGGGACCGTTTGGTCAACTGACCGCCGAAGGCTTCCGGATCGAGGAAAAAGGCAACCGCATTCTGTTTACCGGAAAGTCCAAACTCGTCCTGCATCCCGAAGCCCTGAAGGACCGGAAATGATCGGGCGGGCAGGTTTCCTATCGGCTACCATGGCCATTTTGATTTTCGGCGTTCCCGTCTTGCCGGTCCAGGCGCAAAGCCTGAATCTGGCCAGCGGCGCATCCGATAAACCGATTGAAATTTTCGCCGACAACGGGATCGAATGGCAGCAGGGTGAAGAAATACTGATTGCCTCCGGCAACGCTAGAGCCGTCCGCGAGGGGGTGAGCGTTACTGCCGAGGTGCTGCGCGCCTATTACCGGAAAAAGGCCGGGGGCGGGGCGGATCTGTACCGCCTGGATGCGGCCGGCGGGGTAAAAATATTCTCGGCGACCGATACGATCACCGGCCGGTCCGCAGTCTATGATTTTGAACAGGCGGTGTTGGTCGTCGATGGCAAGAAGGTGACCTACCGCAGCGGTACCGACGTGATCACCGCGACGCAGCAAATGGAATATTGGGAACGTAAGCAGGTTGCCGTTGCCCGCGGCAACGCAACCGCAACCCATGACGGCCAGACCTTGCGCGCCGATGCCATCACCGCACGATTTCAGAAAGACAAAGCCGGAAACTCGAAAGTCTCCGAAGTGGAGGCACATAATAACGTCATCATCATCACCCCGCAGGACCGGGCCCGCGCTGATCGCGCCCAGTATGTGATCGCCACCGAAATGGCCCATCTGATCGGTAACGTTAAAATCACCCGCGATAAAAGCATCCTTACCGGCGATGAGGCCGAAATAAATCTGAAAACAGGCGTCAGCCGCCTGTTAAGGAAGAAGAAAAGAATTCGGGGTATTATTTACCCGACAAAAAAATAACAGGCGTGCCTATCTGAATCCGGCGCTGACAGCGGAAATTCGCTGATTTCCTCTGGTTTTACCGGAAGTGGTATGTCTTTAACGGTGGTGAAGAGTGTGGTTAGATCAGTGTCCCGTCAACGACAGCATTGTGCCTTGGGATGAGTGAGGATTCCGACATCCCCAGGATTGGTGGCGACACTGCCGATCCACGTAAACCGGTCGATCCCCGGCCCCGGTTGATTTCCGAATCGACTCGCGGCCTGGCAGCCCACAATCTCGGCAAACGCTTTGACAAACGCCCCGTGGTTCGAGGCGTCTCACTGGAAATTCAGCGGGGCGAAGTCGTTGGCTTGCTCGGCCCCAACGGCGCCGGCAAGACTACCTGTTTTTACCTGATTACCGGTCTGATCTCGCCGGACTACGGCAGTATCATTTTGGACGGGCACGACATCACCGACTTGCCCATGTACCGGCGCGCCCGGCTTGGTCTCGGTTATCTGCCCCAGGAAGCGTCGATCTTCCGGGGCCTGACCGTCGAGAACAATATCCGCGCGGTCCTAGAGGTCGTCGAGGAATCCAAAGAGCGCCGGGAAACGTTGCTGGAAGCATTGCTCGGCGAATTTTCCATCACCCATTTGCGCCGGACCCCGTCTCTGGCGCTGTCGGGGGGCGAACGCCGCCGGGTGGAGATTGCCCGAGCGCTGGCATCCAGACCGCATTTTGTCCTGCTCGATGAGCCTTTAGCGGGTATTGATCCAATTGCCGTGAATGACATTCGCGATTTGATTTCTCACCTGAAAGACCGGGATATCGGCGTGCTGATTACCGATCACAATGTGCGCGACACACTGGATATCATTGACCGGGCTTACATCATTCACGACGGCATGGTGCTCATGGAAGGTACGGCAGACGATATCGTCGGCAACGAGGATGTCCGCCGGGTCTATTTGGGCGACCGGTTCAATCTGTAGATCGACGGGATAGCAAGCAACTCAGATGGCGATAACCCCAAGATTAGAGCTCCGGCACAGCCAGTCCCTGGTGATGACGCCGCAATTGCAGCAGGCCATCAAGCTGCTGCAATTCTCCAATGTGGAACTCCAGGAGTTTGTTGAGGAGGAACTCGCCGAGAACCCCATGCTCGACCGGGACGAAAGTGATCTCGAGCCGGCAGACGGCAACGGCCCCGAGGATGTTCAAACCGACATCTACGGTGAAGAAGAGTTCGACGCCGGCGACGATGCGGATGCACCCGACAATCTGGACGCCATGGACCTGGGCCGTTCGGAGCACGTAACAGAAGAGAAAACCGGCGCCCTGGACATGGAAGAGTATGACAATGTCTGGGATACGGAGTCCGGCCCGGCGCCGGCCGGCGGCGAAGCATTTTCCGATTGGGGCGCCGGGGGAAGCGGATCGTTTGATCCCGATGCCCCCGATTTTCAGCAGAACCTGTCCCAGGACATTTCCCTTCGGGACCATCTGTTCAACCAAATCCAGTTGGAAATCGACGATCCGTCCGAGCGCATGATCGCCGGCTATCTGACCGACATGCTGGATGAGACCGGCAGGCTGCCAACCGATCTCTCCGAAGCACGCGACGCGCTGGGGTGCACGGACGATGCGATTGACGCGGTTCTCACCAAACTGCAGCGGTTCGAGCCGTCAGGCCTTTATGCGCGGAATCTGGCCGAGTGCTGGGCGATCCAGCTACGGGAACTCGACCGGCTGGACCCGGCGATGGTGGCCCTGCTCGACAATATTGATTTGTTGAAGAACCATGACTACCAAGCGCTGTGCAAAGTCTGTCAGGTGGATATGGAAGATATGCAGGACATGGTGGCGGAGCTCCGCGCCCTCAACCACAATCCGACCGAGGAATTCGAACATATCGAGGCGCAGCCCATCGTGCCGGACGTCATTATGCGGCCTGGCGCCGAAGGCAAATGGGTGGTCGAGTTGAACAGCGACACCTTGCCCAAGGTTCTGGTCAACCAGACCTACTATGCGGAGATTAGTAAGTCGGTCCGCACCAAGGAAGAAAAGCAATATGTCACCGACAAAATTCAGTCCGCAAACTGGCTGGTCAAATCTCTGCATCAGCGGGCCACCACGATCCTGAAGGTGGCGAGCGAAATTGTCAGCCAGCAGGAAGCGTTTTTCCGCTTAGGTGTCGAACACCTCAAGCCGCTTATTCTGCGGGACATCGCCGAAGAGATTGAGATGCACGAAAGCACGGTCAGCCGGGTGACCTCCAACAAATACATTCATACGCCTCGCGGCATGTTCGAGTTGAAGTATTTCTTTACCTCGGCGATCAGTTCAACCGACGGCGGCGCGGCGCTCTCGGCAGAATCCGTGAAGCACAAGATCAAGACTCTGATCGACGCCGAGGAACCGGCGGCCATTCTGTCCGACGACAAGATCGTGGAAATTCTCAATGACGGCGGGGTCGATATCGCCCGGCGAACCGTCGCCAAATATCGCGAGGCATTGAAAATTCCGTCGTCGATCCAGCGCCGACGGGAAAAAAAACGGGCCGTCGGTTTTTAAAACCTGAATAAAATCAATATCTTGCAAACCACTTGACTTAAAACCCGATGCACACTAGGGTCCCGACCGCCGTACGAGGGAACGTCCGGGACCGTGAGAATTCTTGATAACCCGGCGCTAAGAGTCCGAAAAAAGATACCGGACATATTCCCGCCATTAGAGAATTTTAATCGCGGCGAGGTGTAATCGCATCCGTGTTAAGTGCCGGATGCTGGCGAACTAGAACAGCTTACATAAGTTACTCAATATGCAAATTAGCGATATCCTCTCGCCGGAGAGCGTTGTTTCCAATTTGAAAGTGACCAGCAAGAAGCAGGCGCTGCAGGAACTTTCAAAACGGATTTCAGAGGTGGCGGAACTGGAAGACCGAGATGTCTTAGAAATTTTACTGGACCGGGAGAAGCTCGGCACCACGGGCGTCGGTAACGGCATCGCCATCCCCCACGGTAAGATGGAAAGCCTGGAAAAGCTGCATGGGCTTTTCGCCCGGCTCGAACGTCCAGTGGAATTTGAGTCCATTGACGAACGGCCGGTTGATCTGATTTTTCTGCTGCTCGCCCCGGAAACCGCCGGTGCGGATCATCTCAAGGCGCTGGCACAGGTGTCGCGGCTGCTTCGCGACAAATCCATGTGCGAGAAATTACGCGGCTCCGACAGTTCTGAAGCCCTTTACGCCCTGCTGACCGACCAGACGGCCAACCAGGCGGCGTAAGCCCCCTTTTCCTTAGTGAGTGTTCTGCGGCGCCAGGTCGTGCTGAATGGCGGCCGCCTTGGCCACGTCGAAATTGGCGAACATGGCCAGCGGTTCACCGTTAGCAGCGAACACGCCGAAACCGTCATGTTCCCCGTCGGTGACCGGGCGGATATAAGCGATCTCGCCCAGACCCAGATAGGTCAGGTCGTGCACGGTCAGGGCCTTTGGAATGTCGTTATTCCCCGAATCCTCGGGAGAGGGTTTACTTGTCCTCATGTCACCATCCTTTCCTATATAAGCAATGGCGGGTTGAGACAATTGCCGGCGGGTTAATTCTTATCCGGCGAGAGGTCGATGGTTTGGGCATCCTTGTTTTTGCCGGACGGCCCGGCGATTTCGATTTTGGTCACCTTGGGCTCGGGGATAGGCAGCCGCAAATCAACATGCAACAGTCCGTCCTCCATCCGCGCGGAGGTGACATTCACCCCATCGGCCAGCACGAAGCTGCGCTGGAACTGACGCCCGGCGATACCCCGGTGCAGGAATATCCGGTTGCTGTCGTCTTCGGTCTGGCGGCCGCGGATCACGAGCTGATTGTCCTCGATGGTCACTTCCAGGTCTTTCATGGAAAAGCCGGCTACGGCCAACGAGATGCGAAGCTGATCTTCGGCGGTCTGCTCGATATTGTAAGGGGGGTAGCCCTCGGCGGACGACTTGGCAACGCGATCCAACACGCGTTCAAATTGGTCAAAGCCGACCAGAAACGGGCTGTCAAAAATGGGCATGCGTGTCATGCCGGTCTCCTCTTTCCTTGAGCGAGTAGGGCATCCGGACCCGATACCGGCATCCGTCAGCCTGCACACTATAATTTGGCAGATTTGCCACCCGCGTCAAGATGCGGGCGAAGGGAGACATAAAGGGCTCTAGAAGAGTTGGAGGATGGTCTGTTCCGACTGGATCGCCAGATTGGTCGCCGCCGCCGCCAATTGGTTGCGGGTCGACAGGGCCAGGGAATTAGCCGCTTCTTCGTTAAGGTCGGTCTGCACCAGCTTGGCCTCCCCCTCTTTCAGGGTGTTGACCAGGTCGGTGGTAAAATCTTCGCGAATTTGCAACACGCTGGCGTTGGAGCCGATAGTCTGCGCCGTAGCGCGCACCTGGGCCGCTGCGGCGTCGATAGTCGCCGTATTGTTGATATCCAAGCCCAGTGTCGCGGAATCGCTCGCCTGGCCTGTAATCTGGATGGACGACGATCCGTCCGCGTTTAGGTCCAAATTCAGCGTATCGGGCGATGAATCGATCAAATTAGTGCCGCCGAAGGACGAATCCCGGGCAAAATTGTCCAATTGTTGGGATAAAACGTCAAATTGGGACTGTAATTCAGCCTGTTGTGTCGGCGAACTCGAGTTTTCGAACTGAATTGCCACCGCTTTGAGCTGATTCAGGGTCTGATTGATCGACTCCAGGCCGTTTTGCGCCACCTGAAGCTGACTGGAGCCTTGACCGATACTATTTTTTACCGATAGCAGGTCGGAGGCCTTGTTGGACAGGCTTTTGGCCACGAACGCCGCGATCACATTGCGGTTCCGCTCCTGATCTTCGCGGCCCGTGGCGATCCGATTTTGGGTGCGCGATTGGAGATCCTTGATCCGCTGGACCGAGGAAAGCGTTGTTCGCACTGAGGATGAGAGACCGACTTCCATAAATCACCCGGTTTTCTACCGTGATCCTGAAACTACCGGCTTTCCGCCGCATTTTCTGTGATCCGGATCACTTTCATAAAATAGTGTTATATTCAGGGATTTCATGGGTCCCGGCTGAGACCGGCTTTTTCCAGGGCGGCTAGGTCGGCGGCCCACAGCCGCTCTTGGTTCAAG
>JAYQGD010000022.1:9483-12685 GCA_038140415.1 Rhodospirillaceae bacterium | reverse complement strand
CTGTGGTACTTTGCGACACGGTAGAGCCACTCCACCCTGTACACCGACTGTTTTCCGGGCTGAGGGGAGTAAGCGATCTTATTCGCGGCCTTCTCGCCTTGGATCGTAAACAAGTCTCCCAGCCGAAGGTATTGATCCTCCACCACGATGTGAGTGTTGAGCGAGACTTCGCTGGCCAGGGCAGGGGCCCCGAGAATGCTCCAAACAAGGCCGAATATTGCCAATTTACGTATCATGGCTGCCTCCTATCGGATTTGGTTAAGGGTGCCCATCATCTCGTCGGAAGTCTGGATGACTTTGGAATTCATCTCGTAGGCGCGCTGCGCCGAGATGAGTTCGGAGACTTCCGAGACGGCGTTCACGTTGGAGGTTTCGAGGAACCCTTGGAGAAGGGTGCCGAACCCGGTCTGCCCCGGATTGCTGGTGGTTGCAGCGCCGGAGGCCGGTGTTTCAAGATACAAGTTGTCACCGATGGCTTCCAGACCCGCTTCGTTCGGGAACGAGGCGAGCTGTATTTGCCCGGCGCTTGCCGGCGTGACCTGACCCTGGAGTTTCACCAGCACCTCACCGGTGGAGTTGATGGTCACATCCACCGCGTTCGGGTCTACCGTGATGTTAGGTGTCAGCGGGTTGCCGTCATGGGTGACGATCTGGCCCGTCGCGCTCAACTGGAACGAACCGTCGCGCGTATAAGCGGTCGAACCGTCGGGCATGGTGATCTGGAAAAGGCCTTTGCCCTGGATCGCCATGTCGAACGTGTTGTCCGTCGAGCTTAGATTGCCCTGTTCGTGGATGCGGTAAACCGCGGCCATCTTCACACCAAGGCCCAGTTGAACGCCCGACGGGATAATCGTGCCGGCGTCGGACGCCGTCGACCCCACCCGTCGCAGGTTCTGATAAATCAGATCGTGGAACTCGGTTCGCCGCCGCATGAACGCCGTGGTGTTCATGTTGGCGATGTTGTTGGAGATGACCTCCACATTCTGCTGCTGTGCGAGCATGCCTGTCGCCGCAATGCTGAGAGATCTCATTTTCCCGTCCTTTCTATTATAGACTTCGTCTTTAATTAGCCGTGTTGCGGCCCCGCTTAGACGCGCGGCGCCAGTTGTTCGATCATCTTTCTTTGCCGTTTGTCTTCTTCATCAATGAAGGTCCGTGCGCCGTTGTAGGAGCGGTGCACGTCGATCATCTTCGTCATTTCGAGAATCGGATTGACGTTGGAGCTTTCCAGCGCTCCTTGGAGAATCTCGAATTTTTCAGGTTCCTCCGGCGGTTCATTGGTCTTGTAGATACCGCCCGCCTCCTTCTCCATGCGCTGTGGCCGTTGGAACTCAACGACCCGGAACCGGCCGAGCTCGCCGTTATTGGTGGCGACTGTGCCGTCACGGCCGATGTCGATATCCGTATCGCCCGGCGCCAGCGTAAAGGGGACGCCCGCGTCCGACAGCACCGGATAGCCGTGCTGGGTCACGATCTGACCTTCCTGATTAATGCGGAAGCGGCCATTTCGCGTATAGCGCTCGCCGTCCTCGGTCTCGATTGCGAACCAGCCGTCGCCCTTGATCGCGATGTCCAGTGGGTTGCTGGTGGATTGAATGGGACCCTCGGCGGTGTTTCTGATCTGCCCGATATCGAGCGAGAAAGACAAAACCGTGGGGATGAGACTGCCTTGGCCTTCGGACTTCACCAAATGCTCGACGAACATCATTTGTTCGCCTTGGAAGCCGATGGTGTTCATGTTCGCGAGATTGTTGGCAATAACCGCCATCTCGCGTCGCACCGCGGCCTGCCGCGATAACGCGACTAAACCTGAAGTTTCCATTTTTCCCGTTCCTTAAAAACTTTTTTGTTGGCCGGATAACTGCATCAACCGTGCCAAATTGAATTAGTGTTATTTTTCAAAGGATTACGTTTTCACTTCTGTCGGCAAGTGACATGCTTTGCCCGGCCGGATCGGACCCGGCCCGGCATTTATTGCCTGTTCGAGGATGGGTCTGTTATCCTTTCGCGACGATTCCCGAGCGCGGGAAATTTTAGAATACGGGGTTGAGCAGCGTTGAGACCTTCCGGCTTCAACAACTTATTAACCATACCTACATAAGGTGCGTTAAACGTGATCGGCCCGGTAGAGGCATAAACAATAATATTGAAGTGGTTGGGTCAAAATGGCCGACGATGATTTAGACGACGACGACTTAGATGATGATGTAGACCTCGGCGATGATGACGACCTTGAAGAAGGTGAAGAGTCAGAAGGCGGCGGTGGTAAGAAGAGTAAGAAGAAGCTCTTCATCATTATCGGTATTGTACTGCTGCTGTTGATCGGCGGCGGCGCGGCGGCATTTTTCACAGGCTTGTTGGATCCGTTGCTCGGCAGCACCGAGCCGGCAGCCTCCGGCGGTGAAGGCGGCGGCGGCGAAGGTGGCGGGAAAGCGCCCCTGCCTCCCGGACAGGCCGTGTTCTTCGATCTAGACGAGATGATTGTGAACCTGAATTCTTCCGGGCGCCGGCAGAATCTTCTTAAGATAAAAGTGTCTCTTGAACTGGCGAGCGCCGATGATCTGGCCAAAATCCAACAGGTCATGCCCCGGGTCATCGACAATTTTCAGACTTATTTGCGGGAACTCAGGATCGACGATTTGCGCGGTTCCGCCGGTGTTTACCGGCTGCGCGAAGAGCTGCTGACCCGCGTCAACATTGCGGTTCAGCCGGCAAAGGTGAATTCCGTTCTGTTTAAGGAAATGTTGGTACAATAGCGTTAGACTACGCAGCCATAAGAAAAAGCCAGACCGAAAAAGGTCATGGTGCGGTGTGAAAGGTAACAAGGATGACGGTCCCTCCGGGCGACGAAGATATTGATCAAGATGCCATGGCCGCCGAATGGGAAGCCCAAATGGCGGGCGGAGATGGTGGCGGCGGTGGCGACGGCGATGAACAAGATGATCTGGCGGCCGAATGGGAGGCCATGGTCGGCGGTGACGGCGATGATGGCGGCGGCGCCTCGGCCGTATCTTCATCCCCTCGGGAAACCACTCGTGTTCTGAATCAGGACGAAATCGATAGTCTTCTCGGCTTTGACGACGATGCCGAGGAGATCAGCGACCAGTCCGGTATTCAAGCCATTCTGAATAGTGCGCTCGTCTCATACGAACGTCTTCCCATGCTGGAGGTCGTGTTCGACCGGCTGGTCCGGATGATGTCG
>JAYQGD010000022.1:0-9383 GCA_038140415.1 Rhodospirillaceae bacterium | reverse complement strand
CGAACGTCTTCCCATGCTGGAGGTCGTGTTCGACCGGCTGGTCCGGATGATGTCGACGTCCTTGCGGAACTTCACTTCCGACAACGTTGAAGTCTCTCTCGACAACATTGCCAGCCTGCGCTTCGGCGACTACCTCAACTCGATTCCTCTGCCGGCGATGCTGGGCGTGTTCAAAGCGGAAGAATGGGATAACTTCGGCCTGCTGACGGTCGACAGCTCCCTCATCTATTCCACAGTGGACGTTCTCTTGGGCGGACGCCGGGGCACGGCCGCCATGCGGATTGAGGGCCGGCCTTATACCACCATCGAACGCAACCTCGTTGAGCGGATGGTACATGTCGTGCTCGCCGATCTCAGCGCCGCCTTCGATCCGTTGAGCCCGGTGACCTTCCGCTTCGAACGTCTTGAGACCAATCCCCGATTTGCCACTATTTCCCGTCCGTCGAATGCGGCGATCGTGGCCAAGCTGCGGATCGATATGGAAGACCGCGGCGGTCGGCTGGAACTGCTGATTCCCTACGCCACCCTCGAGCCGGTTCGCGAACTGCTGCTTCAAATGTTCATGGGCGAGAAGTTCGGCCGTGACTCCATTTGGGAAACCCACTTGGCCGAGGAACTGTGGAAAACGGATATCGACCTGACGGCTGTCCTGGATAGCCAGCTCATGTCGTTGGGCCAGGTGTTCAATTTGAAGGTCGGGTCCCAGTTGGCGTTGAACGCCACCTCGGATTCGACGATCGAAGTCCGGTGTGGCGACATACCGATGTTCACCGGAAAAATGGGTAGAAAAGGCGACTCCATAGCCGTGCGAATCGGTGACCGGGTCGTCCATGACAGAAAGGGCTGAGCGTGAGCGTAATATTGGATATTTTTCTGATCGTACTTCTGTGCATGGCGATTGGCTACGGCTTCGCCCTGAACAAACGAATTGTGGCGTTGCGCAAGGATCAGAAGAACCTTGAAAAACTGGCGGCCAGTTTCGCCGATGCAACGGCGAAGGCTGAATCCAGTGTGTATCAGTTGAAGGCGACAACCGAATCCGCGGGCTTGGCGCTGCAGAAAACGGTGACCCGCTCCGAAGGGGTGCGGGACGATCTAGAATTCCTGATCGATCGCGCCAATAAGATTGCGGATATCCTTGAAGAGGACATCCGCGCGAAGGAGGGCCGGAAACCTTCGACGGCCAAGCTTGGCCTGGACCGGGAACCGGCAAATGAACAAATTCGCAGGGAGAATCCGGCGAAGAACGAAGCCGAACGAGAACTGATTAAAGCCCTACAAGCTGTGAGATAACAATCTAATCGGTGGCGTGTGAATGAAGCTATTCAGTAAGATAAGGGTACTGCCGGTCACCATTTTCGCCGCGGCGCTGATGGTAACGGTTAAAGTGTCTGATATGTGGGACGGTTTTGACTCAGAAGACAGTCCGATCCAGATGAGTCAGGCTCAAGCCCAGGAAAACCAAGCGCAGCAAAACCAAGATCTGCCGGAGCCGCCGGCTGAAGAGTCGGCGCCCGAGAGCGAGCCGCCTGCGGCCGAGGAACCGGCCCCGGCAGCTCCGGAAGGCGAAGCTCAGGCCGAGGGGGAAGGGGAGGTCAACGAAGACAATCCCGACAATGATCCGACCCTGTTTACCCAACCTGAGATTGATCTCCTGCAGCAACTGGCCAATCGCCGGGAAGGCCTGGAGAAACAGGCCGATGACCTGCTTATCCGGGAAGGGCTGGTGACCGCGGCCGAGCAGAGAATCAATACTAAAATCAGAGAGTTAAAGCGGCTCCAGGCGACGATTCAGAGCCTGATCAAGACCCATGATGAGCAGCAAGAGAACAAGCTCAGAAGCTTGGTGAAGATCTATGAGGCGATGAAGCCCAAGGATGCGGCCCGGATTTTTGAGCAGTTGGAGCTGGATACGTTGCTTTCCGTTGCTGAGCGCATGAAAGAGCGGCGTTTGGCGCCTGTCATGGCTCAAATGAACCCCGAAAAAGCCAAGGAAATGACCGTGCAATTGTCCAAATTGCGGAATTTGCCGGGGCCGGGCGGAGGTTCAGGCAGTTAATTCAAATAAATAACTTGTAAAATCACAGGTTAAATCCCTATCTATGCCTAAGAGCTTAATTTTCTTGGAAAAGGGCGCTGCAAACGCGTCCGGGAACTATGGAGTGACCGATGGCTGTTGATACCAACATGCGCGTGTTGATCGTGGATGATTACAACACAATGTTGCGCATTATGCGGAATCTGTTGAAGCAGTTGAATTTCAACAACGTGGAAGAGGCCAGCGACGGACAGTCGGCCCTGTTGAAACTCAAGGAAGAAAGTGATTGGGGCTTGATCATCTCTGACTGGAATATGGAGCCTATGACCGGCATCCAGCTTCTCCGGGAGGTTCGCGGCGATGCGTCGCTCAAGCACATTCCCTTCATTATGGTCACGGCCGAGAGTAAATCCGAGAACGTGATCGCGGCGAAGGAAGCCGGGGTGTCGAACTACATCGTGAAACCGTTCAATGCTGAAACCCTCAAGTCCAAAATGGTGAGCGTGCTCGGCGACTTCTAAGGTCAACTCCATGGCGGCGGCCAATAGAACCTCCCGGCTCAAGAAGAAGCTGGCGGAAATCGAAAAACGGGACGGCGGTACTATTAAGATCGATAGTATCGCCGAAATCGTTGAACAGACCGTCGGCGCCGCCTTGAAACGATCCTCCTCGGGCGATCCGGGGATCGTCTCCGAACTTCAAATCCTCTCCGAATATATCGAAGGCGCCCGGCGGGACATCGCGGCGTTGAAGCCCGTCGATGTGAAGAACGAACTGCTGCCGTCGGCCAGCGATGAATTGGACGCCATCGTGGCGGCCACGGAAACCGCCACCCACGAGATTATGGCGGCGACCGAAGCCATCGACGAGATTTGTTCGGGTCTCGATCCGGAGGTGAGCGCGCAGGTGATGGACGCGACCATCCGGATTTATACCGCCTGCGGTTTTCAGGACATCACCGGCCAGCGCATCGGCAAGATCGTCACCGCGCTCCGCAATATCGAAGAGCGGGTGGACGCGCTGATTGACGCACTGGGCGGCACGGGCGCAAAGACCAAACGCAAGGCGGCGAAGAAAACCGCGCCGAAATCCAAGGCGAAAGCCCTGACAAAGACCAAGACTAAGACCAAATCCAAAGCAAAAACCAAAAAGGCGGCGGCCAGAAAAGCCACCGCGAAGAAGAGCAAGGCGTCTAAGAAGGTATCCGACGAAGATCTTCTTGAAGGGCCGCAAATGCCGGACAGTGCGATCAGTCAAGAAGATGTGGATGCCTTGCTCGCCAGTTTTGACTAGGCGGCTATGGCAGATTACTTCTCGGCACGATACTTACTAACCGAACGGCAGCCTGCGCCGGCGGGCGGCGGCAGCACGCTCATTCAGTTCTTGAGCCTCTATCTCCTTGTGCTAGCTTTCTTCATTCTACTGGTGACCATTTCGACCTTCGAGGAAGTGAAGTCGAACGCCGTCATGAACAGCCTGAATTCGACCTTCAAGCCGGTGGCCCCGCCGACCACGGATTTGACGGTTTTTACCTCCCGGTCCGGGCGCATTCTCGGGGCCGAGGAATTTCAAAACCATGTGGAGGGCCTGTTCGCGACGACCATCGGCGTGGAGAAGGTGGAGATCGTCCAGCCGGGTCGGCTGATGGAGGTTATCATCGCCGCCGATTCTCTTTTCCTGCCGGATTCCACGGAAATCCGAAAGGCCAATATCCCCTTGGTCGACCGGATCATTTCATCGCTCAGCGGGCGCCCGCCCGGTTTTCACTTCGACATGGAGTTCATCATCGGCAGTGAGGATCGGCCCAATACCCTGATGCCCAGTGAACAGACCCTGCAGATGGCTCGGGCCGGCGCGTTTGTCCGCGGCATGTTTGCCCGCGGCGTGCCGCCGGATACCGTGTCCATCGGTATCCGCAAGGGCAATCCCGACAAGGTCATTTTGTGGTTCTATATCCGCTCGCCCAACGAGGTCGGTGAATATTATGACCGGTTACTCGATCCCAATGCGGGCGCGGGGGAGGAGTAGGCGACGATGGCGACCCAAAAGAACCTTCCGGCCACCGGCGTCAGCAACACCTGGTTGATCATTTTTACCGATATGGTGGCGCTGCTGCTGACCTTCTTTGTCATGCTGTTTTCCATGTCGAACGTAAAGTTCGACCGCTGGAAGGAAATGATCGACGCACTGTCGCAAACGCTCAATCCCGCCAAGGAAGTTGTGACCGTTGTCCCGACGGCCGAATACAATATCGCTAACGTTTTCCGAAAGCGGGCGATCAATCTGGAATATCTCTATGCCGTGGTGGACACCAAGCTGAAGCAGGATCAACTGCTAAAGGGCAGCCCCATTGTCTATTTGGACGACCGGATCATTGTTTCCCTGCCCGGCCAGTTGATGTTTGCACCCGGCAGCGCCACCTTGACCAATCAGGCGCGCGAGGCCCTGTTCAATCTCGGCGGCAGTTTGCGCCATATCGACAATGAGCTTGGCGTGAACGGGTATTCGGAAGAGGATGATTTTACCGGCAAAGCCTATGCGTCCGACTGGGAACTTTCCCTAGCCCGCGCCATCGCCGTTGCGAATGAATTAACCAAAGCCGGCTATACCGAAGACATATTGAGCTTCGGGTATGGACGGTCCCGCTCACCGGCATTAAGCGAACTGCCGGAAGAACGACGCCGAACACTGTCCCGAAGGATTGATATTGTGATAAAATCCGATGGTGGATAAGCGCAATGGGAGTCATGCACGGACATAACTGGCTGAGAGCAGTGCTCATCGGGGCAATTGCCGCGATCGGCATGGGCTCGGCCGCCCTGGCGGACCCGGTGACGATTCGCGGTTCCAAGGGTGACGGCGTGGGGCGGCTGACATTTACCTGGCCGGCGCCGGTGCCCTTTGTCGCGCGGATAACCGGCAATCAGTTGGTTGTCCAGTTCACCCGTCCGGTGGAATCCAATTTCGCCGGCCTCCCGGGCGCCCTGTCTGATTACATCAGCCGGCCAAGATTGAGCGGCGGGGGCAGAGTGGTTACCTTCCCGCTCAAGGGAGAATTTGACATTAACTATAACGCGCGCGGCAACGTGGTGACGGTCAATCTGATTGATTTGAGCCCGCCGCCGCCCGCCCCCAAACAGGCGGCCGCGCCCAAGCCTCCACCTGCTCCGGCGCCTGCTGCCCAACCGAAGCCGCCTGTTACCCAGCAACCGGCCGCACCCGCACCGGGACAGGCGGCCAGCCCAACCCCCGCCAATGTGTCTGAAAAGGTGGGGGTTCGCACGGGCGCCCATCCGCAATATGGCCGGGTGGTCTTCGATTGGGCTAAAAATGTTGAATATAACGTCGACCGGCAAGGAAACCGGGCCAGCATCAACTTCAAGCGCCCGGCCAATGTCGGGATCGGGCCCTTGAACGGTGGCGGCCTGGGCAATGTGGCCGGCGCCGACAGCGTGGTGACCGGAGACGGCACAACGGTGGTGTTGAAGATTCCGTCGACCTCGCGCGTCCGCCATTTCCGAAGCGGCGCAAAAATTGTCTTCGACGTGTTTAACCCGACAGGCGCCAATGACGCCAATAGTCCGCCGCCGGCGTCGTTCAAACCGCCGCAAGTCCAACAGGCTGCGGCCGCACCCGCACCTGCGCCTACACCGGCGCCGACAGCCGCCCAGACACAGGCCGCACCTGCGCCCGCGCCGGCCCAGCAGACCCAACAAGCAAGTGCGCCTGCTTCCTCAGCGGCGAGCCCCGTGACATTGGCGCCCGGCGGCGCACCGGCTCAACCTGCCGCCCCGCCGGCGCCTGAGCCCAAAACCGCCGATGCCGCGCCACAACCTGCGCCCGCTCCCCGGACCCAACAGCCGGCGTCCCCTCCCGCGGCCGGCGCACGGGGCGGCAACGGGTCGGTTCGCCTGGATTTTCAGGACCCGGTGGCGGCCGCCGTCTTCCGCCGCGCCGGCTTGCTTTGGCTGGTGTTTGATAAGGCGCAGAATTTTGATACCCGCCAAATTATGACCCAAAGCGCCGGCACATTGCTCTCCGCCAACCAGGTGTCTGCGCCGCGCGGCACGTTTTTAAGACTGGTGACAGCGCCCGGCGTTAATCCCACCATCCGCCGGGACGGCAATGCCTGGATATTTGATTTCAAGCAGCAGCAGCTTGCCCCCCAGACCCCCATCCAGGTGCAATCCCAACCCGAATCTCAAACCGGGCCGAGGCTGTATATTTCCATTCCGCAAGCGGGTGAAGCGCTGGCGTTTTACGATGCAGAAGTCGGTGACAATCTGGTGGTCGTGCCGATGACGAATTTCTCGCATGGCATCAGTAAGAGGCACGAGTATCCAAAATTGCGAATTTTGCCGACCGCTCAGGGTGTTGTGTTCCAGCCCAAGGTCGATGATCTTCGGATCAGGCCGTCGACCCAGGGCATCGAAGTCACCAGCGTCTCCAAAATGACGATCTCGCCGTCGTCTCCCAAGCTGACGGCCAACGCCAAAATCGCCACCCTCAGTTCCGTGAACCGCATCTTCAAACCCGATGTGTGGCGGGAGGCGCGCCGGGAAGGGATGACGACCTTCCGCAGCCATCGGCAGGAATTGCTGGAAAAAGTCGCTGCCGCGAAGGGCGGGGCTAAGCAGGATGCTCGGCAGGATTATGCGATTTATCTTATCGGCCAGAACTTCGCCTATGAGGCCGCCGGCGTGTTGGATCGCATGCATAAGGAAAATACGGCCATCGAGGGCACGCCTCAGTTCCGCCTGTTGCGTGGCATGACCAATTACCTGATGGGGCGATATGAAGACGCGCATGAAGATTTAAAGCACGACACCTTGAATGGTTCTGACGAAGGGCAGTTCTGGCGGGCGGTCAACCGGGCCAGCCAGGGGGATCTGGTCGAGGCCGCACCGACCCTTAAGGGTACCGGGACCATCATCCGGTCCTATCCGAAGAGGCTGAAAACGCCGTTGGGACTTGTGATCGCGGACGCGGGCGTTGCCGCCGGCGATCTCGAATTCGCGACGGATTTCCTCCGGGTTGTCAGTGAGGAAGAGCCGACGCCCAAGGAAGTTGACCAACTTGCTCTGTTGGAAGGCAAGTTGCAGAAGCTTGCCGGCAATTTCGACGGCGCGATCGAAGCGTGGGAAGCGGCGGCCGAAGGCGAACATCGTCCGAGTATTGTGCATTCCATTGTACTTCGGGCCGACCTGCTGCTGCAGTTAAACAAAATCAAGCCCAAGGACGCGATCGAAGAGCTCGAGAAATTGCGTTTCTCCTGGCGCGGTGGGGATTTTGAATTCGATTTGCTCCGCCGATTGGGCCACCTCTACCTGGATGTGGGCGATTACCGGAACGGTTTGCGCACCCTGCGCTCCGCCGCCGCCTATTTCCGCAACAATCCCGCCGCGCCCGATGTCACCCAGGAAATGGCCGGGGTGTTTATGGACCTCTATTTGAACGACGCCGCCGACAATATGCCGCCGGTTCGCGCGATCGCCCTATATGACGAATTTAAAGAGCTGACCCCGCCGGGTGAGCAGGGCGATGAAATGATCCGCAAACTTGCCGACCGTCTGGCGCAGGTAGACCTGCTGGACCGGGCGGCGAAACTCCTCCGCCAGCAAGTGAATTTCCGGCTCAAGGGTGAGCTGAAAGCCCGGGTCGGCGCCCGCTTGGCCACTGTCCGGCTGTTAAACCGGGAGCCGGCGATGGCGGCGGATGCTCTCAAAAAATCCGATGAACCGGGACTGCCGGCGGAGCTGATCAACGAGCGCCGGATTCTTATGGGGCGCGCGCTTGTGGATCAGGGCCGTGCGCCGGAGGCCATCGTTCTTCTGGAAGATGATGAAAGCCTTCAGGCGGATCGATTGAAGGTCGAAGTCTATTGGAAGGCCAAGGATTGGGGCAACGCCGCGCAAGTGTTTGAACGTATTCTCGCCACCGTCGGCGCCAATCCCGGCGAAAAACTGGATGACCGGCAAGCGCTCTATGTGCTGAACATGGCCGTGATTTACGCGCTCGGGAAAAACCAGCGGGGCACCCTTAAACTGCGGGAAGGGTTCGGCCCGGCGATGAATGCGACCCGCTACAAGGACGCGTTCAATCTGATCTCAAGCCCTGATAACATTGGCCTGACGGATTACCGGCAAGTGGCCGGCAAGGTCGAAACGGTCTCCAATTTTGCCTCGTTTATGGCGGAATATAAGAAGCGAATGAAAGAGGGAAACCTCAGCCAATTGAACTAGGGTTTTCGCCCGCGCCTCGTATTTTCTCTCCCCTTTAAAAAATCACTTGCACTGTACGGTGGAAGGTTTAAAAACCCGCTCCTCCGAGTGTTTGTGTGGGTATGATATATGGACGAATTGAGGGATCCTGCCGATCAGGAGATCTTGGAACAACCGTTCCACCCCCAACCGTTGGCGACCGGTCTCAACGACTATTTTGTCGAAAAGGACGGCGTGCGATTTGCCGGCACGCACCTATTGATCGATATGTGGGGCGCCATCAACCTGACGGCTATAAGTTTGATCGAAAAAGCCTTGTGCGACGCCGCCACGGCCGCCAAAGCCACGATCCTTCATGTGCATCTAAAGCAGTTTACCGAGAACGGCGGCGTATCCGGCGTCTTGGTGCTGGCCGAGTCTCACATCAGTATTCACACTTGGCCGGAACGGTCCTTTGCCGCGCTGGATATTTTCATGTGCGGCGAGTGCGATCCGCACAAAACACTGCCGGTCTTGGAAAAAGCCTTTCAGCCGAACAACATTGAACTGACGGAACAGCGTCGGGGCCAGTTGCGTTGAATTGGTTCGAAGAGACGCTCTACGCCGAATGGCGGGACCAAGGCTATGCGCAACGTTTCCGGATCACGGATCTGGTTTATCAGGAAAAATCCGAGCACCAGGACCTGGTGATTTTTGATACGCCGATGTTCGGGCGCGTGCTGGCGCTGGACGGCATTATCCAGACTACCGAAAACGACGAATTCATCTACCACGAGATGATGGCCCAGGTGCCGCTCTTCGGCCACGGCGCGGCTAAGCGGGTGCTGATCATCGGCGGCGGCGACGGCGGCGTGTTGCGCGAGGTCTTGCGGCACAAGGATGTTGAACTCGCCTGTATGGTGGAGATTGACTGCAGCGTCGTTGACCTCTGCCGGGAATATATGCCGAGTTTGAGCGCCGGCGCCTTCGATGATCCCCGGTGTGACCTGGTGATCGCCGACGGCTGCAAATATGTCGCTGACACCTACGACCGGTTCGATATCATTATCATCGATTCAACCGATCCGCTGGGCGCTGGCGAGGTCATGTTTAAGGAACAGTTTTATTCAGATTGCATGCGCTCA
>JAYQGD010000021.1:0-12696 GCA_038140415.1 Rhodospirillaceae bacterium | reverse complement strand
CGCTATATTTGCGACCTGACAAAGCTGGACAAGGGAAATGTTAGCCGGGCTGTTAAAAAACTAATCGCCGACAAGCGCATCAGCGAAACGCCCGACCCTGATGACCGGCGCGCGGTTATCCTTAATTTGACCACAAAAGGCCGTAAAAAATATCTTGAGGTCAGGCGCTATTCCGACGAGCGTGAGACAAGACTCAGCGCTGCTGTCGGGCAAGATAATCGTGCAGTGTTTGAAGAAATCCTCGGCCGCCTCAAGGCGGAGAGTGAGCGTATGTTGAAAGAATTAGAGACCTAGTCAAAGGAGAGGGACGGCGCTTCAAATCAGAGGAACCGCCCATTGCGAAACGAGTAGAATATGATACAGTTGTATCAACAACTAAATTGAAACGCGTAATTATTCTGTGGAGGATTACAATGAAGTTCACGTCAATTTCCAAGGGATTTGCAGTCGCCGCACTAGGCGGTTTGGTGTCGCTGGCGGCGGTTTCCGATCAGGCCCAGGCCGGTGGTCACGGCGGCTGGAGCCCGAAGGGCCCAATCAACCTGATGATCGCCTTTGCGGCCGGTGGCGGCGCCGACACCCAGGCCCGTCTGATCGCTTCCGAGATCGAAAAGAAAAAGGGCTGGAAGATTTTACCGTCCAACGTCACCGGCAAGGGTGGTGTCACGCTGGCGCGTAAGATGAAAAGCGAACCCAATGACGGCCAGACCATCGGCATCGCCGTGACGGAGAGCTTCAATTATTCCATGGCGGCGACCAAGAATGCCGGTTACAGCCTGGACGACTTTACCTTCATCACCACGACCGCCGGGTCCCAGATGGGCGTGTATGGTAAGACCGACAAAGGCTGGAAGTCCTGGGGTGATGTTGTCAAGGCGGCCAAAGGGGGCAAGACCATCAAGATCGGTGGTATGAGCCCGAAACACGCTGATCTGATTTACCTCCTTGGTAAACAGGCCGGCGTGAAGTTCAACCCGGTGATCTTGCGGGGCGGCAAAGCGGTGCTCAACGCAGTGACCGCCGGCGACGTGGATGTCGGGTTCGGTGCGGGCATTCAGAACCGTGCGGTGAAGGCAGGTACGATGGCCCATTACATCTCCGGTGAACTGACCCGCTTGAAAGCCTCTCCCGACGTGCCGACGTTGAAGGAAATGGGCCTGCCCTATGACGGCGGCGCCAAGTTCTTGATCTTCGCGCCGAAGGGAATTCCCGCGGACGCCCGCGTCTCCATCGCCGCCGCCGTTGCGGAAGCTTTGAACACCAAGGGCACTAAACTCGACGCGTTCGTGACGAAGGCCTTTGGCGGTCCGCAACTGATCACCGGCCCGGCGCTCGATAAGCTTCTGAAAGATGGTTTGGAAAGCTCCAAGGCTCTGATGAAGGCCTCGGGCTGATTATATCGGGTGGCGGTGTTGTGCGCCGCCACCCGCTTCGCATAAAGTTCTCTTTATGAGAATTGACCGCTGGACAGTCGGGCTGGCTGGGTTCTTTGCTCTCCTGGCCGCAGCTATGCTGTTTGTTTGGATTCCCAACGATATTGAGACTGGTATCGTCGAGGTCTACCGGCGGCAGGTAAACATCGGTGATTCCATGGCGCCCACCGTGGCTGCAGTGGGGCTGCTGATTGTCTCGCTGCTCATGGGTGTGCTCGGTCTTTTCCGGCCGGCGCTACCATCTGCCCCTCCAATCGACAATCGGTCTTTTTCGTTTCTCGGCCGTACTGCCGGCGTGATTGTCCTGTCGCTCGTCATCATGGTCTATGCCGGTCCGTTGTTCGTTTGGATCGTGAACTTGTTTGGTGATGTCGGCATCTACCGCCATTTGAAAGACGACTTTCCCTACAAGTATGTTGGATTTGTCCTGGGCGGCGGCACTATGGTTGCCGGCATGATCATGGTCGTCGAGAACCGGTTGAGCCGCCGATCAATCTGGATTGCCGCGGCTGCTGTTCTGGCCCTCATCGCTATTTTTGACTTGCCATTTGACGACATCCTTTTGCCGCCCAACGGGGACTATTGATGGGTATCCTGGACCACATCTGGCTGGGGGTTCTCGCGGTCTTTACGGCGGACCCTTTATTCAGCATCGGGCCCTTGATCGTCTCCACGACCGTGGCGATGGTGGTGTTCGGCTTTTTGTTGGGCGTTTTTGTCGGCGCGACGCCTGGTTTGGGCGGTCCGTCCACCATGGCGATTTCCCTGCCGATCCTGATTTCCATATTCGGCGTCGACGCGGATGCGCTTCTGCCCGTGCTGGGGTTTTTGGTGGCCGTTATGAAAGGTGCGACGGTCGGAGGGGCCGTCCCTGCAATCCTGTTCAACACGCCCGGTACGCCGGATTCCCTGATGACCACACTGGACGGATTTCCGATGACCCAAAAGGGGCAGGCGGGAAAGGCGCTCAGGGTGGCGCATTTTTCATCGGTCAGCGGGGACACATTTTCCGATCTGGTGTTATTCACCACGGCGCCTTTCCTGGCGATCATTGTGGAACGCTACTTGGATTTTCCGGAGAAGGCCGCGCTCATCATTCTGTCGCTGGCGTTTATTTCGGCGGTGGTCGGCAGCAATGTTTGGAAAGGGCTGGCGGCGGCGGCGCTGGGTATGTTCTTTGCCTTTATCGGCACTGGGCTAGATGGCTATCCCAGGCTATCGCTGAACCTGGACGCGCTCGGCAGCGGGCTTCCTCTGGTCAGCGTGATCCTCGGCGTTCTGATCCTGGGGTCTGTCTTTGAGGGCCTCGAAGAAATGTGGCGCGAAATGCGGGAGACCGCCGCGATCTCCAATGTAGAAATGTCCGGCGACAACAAGCTGCATTTCAGCGACATGAAGAAGATCGCCCCGTTCGTCGGCGTCTCCGCCGTGATCGGCACCGGTATCGGTGCGCTCCCCGGCATCGGCTCAACCCTGGCGGCCACCCTCGGGTATGCGACCGGCCGGAAAATGCATAAAGGCGACGTGCCGTTCGGCGAAGGAACGCCGGAAGGGGTCGCCGCGACCGAGGCAGCCAATTCATCGGTCGCCGGCGCTAATCTCATACCAGTCTTGTCTTTGGGCATCCCCGGCAATGTCGCCGCGGTATTTCTTATTCTGGCGATGGAATCCATCGGCGGGTTCAATCCGGGACCACAGGTGTTCCGGCTCATCCCGGAGCAAGTTAACCCGGAAATGGTCATCGCCTTCGGTCTGTTCACCGCCATGGTGTTTGCAAATGTTCTGAACTGGACCATCGGCGGCGTGTTCATGCGGTCCATGGGGTTTGTCGTCAAAGTGCCGAAGCAGCGTCTCATGCCGGTGATCCTGCTGGTGACCTTGACCGCTATTTATTCTCAGCAGCCGACCATGTTCGCGATCATTGTCACCCTGGTGTTCGGATTGATCGGATATCTGATGCGCAAGTTCGACATATCCGTCTTACCGTTCGTGATCGCCTTTATCCTGGCCAACAACCTGGAAGCCGCTATGCGTCAGGCTTTTTCCGCGACCGGCAATGATCCGTGGTTCCTGTTCGCCAGTCCCATTTCCATCGCCTTCATCCTGGTGGCGATCCTGGTGGTCGTATTATTCTCCCGAGGGCGCAAGCAGGCTTCCGGAAAGGAGCAGGAGTTGAACAAAGGAACTGTCACATGAAGCCGACGAACCTTCTCTACATCATGTCAGATGAATTTAACTATCGGATGATGGGCTGCTACGGCCATGATCAGGTCCGGACGCCGCACCTGGACCGGCTGGCGGAGCGGGGGACGCGCTTCAGCGCCGCCTATACCAACTCGGCCATTTGTATTCCGGCGCGCGCGGCTTTCGCCACCGGCCGCTATACCCATGAGACCCGGTATTGGGACAATGCGCTGCCCTACGACGGAAAGATCAAGGGCTGGGGGCATCGGTTGCAGGACGAAGGCTTGCGCGTCGAATCCATCGGCAAGCTGCACTATAAGAATGAAGAACTGAACACCGGCTTTTCCAAGCAGCATCACCCCATGCATGTGATGGCCGGGATCGGTCAGGTCTGGGGATCCGTGCGCGATCCGCTGCCGCCCCATCGGGACGGGCAAATGCTGAAGGACATAGGTCCGGGAGAATCCAACTACAACCGCTATGACCGGCTTATTGCCGATGAGACTAAACAGTGGCTGATCGACGCGGCAAAGGCCGGTGACGACAAGCCTTGGGTTCTGTATTCGAGTTTTGTCGCCCCGCATTTTCCGCTCGTCGTGCCAGAGGAATACTACAATCTCTACCCGCTGGAGAGCCTGCCGCCCCGCAAGCTTGATCCGGATGAGGGCTATCAACGGCATCCCTGGCTTCAGCGGCAGGCGGAATTTCATCCCGTCGATCGGGAGCTTTCGCCGGAACGCCGGAAGATGGCGGTCGCGGCTTATTTCGGCCTTTGCACCTATGTGGATGCGCTTATCGGTGAGGTGCTGGCGACGCTGGAGGAGACCGGTCTCAGCGACACCACCCGGATCGTCTTCACCAGCGACCATGGCGACAATGTGGGTGCGCGGGGCATGTGGGGAAAGTCGAACCTTTACGAAGAATCCGCAGGCGTGCCGCTCATCCTGGCCGGACCGGATGTGCCAAAGGGCGCGGTCTGCAACACGCCCGTGAGCCTGCTGGACACCTATCAAACTGTTCTTGAGTGCGTTGATCTCGCCGAGACGGATGAAGAGCAGGAGCTACAAGGCAAATCCTGGCTGGAGATCGCCAATTCGGATGATGATCCCGAGCGGGTGGCGTTCAGCGAGTATCACGCGGCGACCTCGCCCACCGGCGCCTTCATGATCCGTCGCGGCAAGTACAAGTACAATTACTATGTGGACTATGAGCCGGAGCTGTTCGACCTGGACGCCGATCCGGAAGAGACCACAAACTTGGCCGGCGATCCGGCTTACGCATCGACTGTGGCGGACTATCACGGTTATCTGTTGGACATCTGTGATCCGGAGAAAACCGATCGCGCCGCCAAGGATGATCAAAACGAATTGGTCGCCCAATTCGGCGGTCCCGATGCCGCGTTTAACACCGGCACGCCCGGCGCGACGCCGGTGCCGGGTCAGGGACACGAATAAGGGATCGCGCGATTAAAAGGCTGGTTTAATTTTCCGGCGGGAGAATTTCCTGCACACAGACATCGTCAATGAGGTGCCCGCGGCTGATATCGTCCAGGTGGGCGCGCTTTTGCTCATTGGGCAGGTGCGCGCCGACGCCGTTGGTCATGGCCAGGATGACAGACTGATCGCTCATCCCCAGCCAGTAGGCCCGGCGGACAAGCTTATCGTCCTGGTCGCGGGCGAACGGATCTTCCGGGTTGGCCCCAAGATCGGGTTTGTAAAAATCACTCATGGAGAGGGGTTATAGTCTATCGGATGCCGCGACGCCAATCCCACGGGGGAACGAATTCGCCGCGCCACATGCCGACTTTGGCAATGCGCGCGACCAATTCGTGCTTTCGGAACTCGTCGGACTGATTGGGATCGGCCAACACCCAGCCTTCACGGGCAAGTATCGCGTTGAGGGTAAACTTGCCCGCCTTACAGACGGCATAGACACCCCGCCGTCCGTTTACTGTCTTACGTTCACAGGTCACATTCTGACCGTCGATAATCTCGTCCAGCGCCTTCTTGGCTTCCTGCCCGCACTTCCAGTTTTCCCGCTGCGCGCGGCAGCTTTGATTCAATTCCGGCGCATCCACACCAAAGAGACGAATGCGGGTCCGGCCGATGCGGATCATGTCTCCGGACAGCGCCCGAGCCTTACCCGCCAGCTCGACCTCACCGGACTGAACGGCGCCGGTGCTGGCGGTTCCCGCCGGGCCACCTCCGGGCCGGCGTGTGGGCGCTTTGCCGATTTTTCCGGAGGACAGAAGCTCAAATTCCCGCTTGGAATCGAATTGCATGCCGTTGAAGGCGCCGCCGTGGCAGTGATAGCCGCGCCCGTTTTGATCTTGGTGGCAGCCGTTGGAATCCCGCTTGGTGTCGTGGGCCAAAGCCGGGCCCGCGAGAAGGATAAGGCTTACCAAAGCGCCGATCAGAGTGTGCATTCGAGTGATCATGGAGCGGAGTTTAGACGCAAATGAATACGAAAAAAATACAGGGATTCCCGGAATAGAGGGTGTGGTGCCGGCGCACGGACTCGAACCGCGGACCTGAGGTTTACAAAACCCCTGCTCTACCAACTGAGCTACGCCGGCGTGCTGAAAAGAGGCGGATCATATACCGTGCCGGACGGTCCGGCGGCAAGCCTGCCGTTGCAAAAATCAAGAGGTGAGGGGCTAGAGCAGCTTGACGACCGCAGCTAACACGGCTGTTTGTCCGATCATGGCTAAAAACATCCATCTCAGAACTTCGGTCTTGGATTCTGCAATCTTGACCTCGAGAGCAGACCGGGATTCAGCCAGACGCACATCCAAATACTGTTCCGTAACAACGGTTCCCAGAAGCGACTCTGAGAATGCTTCCGCCGCGCCTTCGGCTTGTTTCTGGGAAAAGCCGGCGGCGGCCAGTTTCTTGGCCAGCTTGAGGGTATCGAAATTCGCCATGGTGTTCATAACATACCGCTATTCACGTTTTGAGAGCAACGGCGATCAATCGCTGTCGTGAATAGTCTATGCAGCGGCCAGAGGCGATTTTTCCTAAATGATGGTCGATTGGCGTCGAAATAATCGATCCGCATACAGCCCGAAGATCATCGCCGCCGCGAACACCACCGATTCCGTCCGGCCGTACGCCAGCGAGGCGATGGCCGGGCCGGGGCAGAGGCCGATCATGCCCCAGCCGATGCCGAACAGCGCCGCGCCGCCGATCAGCCGGCGGTCAATATCCCGGCCGGTCGGCACCCGGAATTCGCCGTCCAGGATCGGATGGGGCTGCCTGAGCACAAACCGGAACGAGATGGTCGTGACCACCAACGCCGCGCCCAGAACGAGCGCCAGGCTAGGGTCCCAGCTGCCGGTGACGTCCAGGAAGCCGAGAACCTTGGCCGGGTTCACCATCTGCGCGACGGCAAGGCCGATCCCGAACAAGATGCCGGCGGCGAGGGCGGCCAGGTTCCTGCTCATAGCCAGCCTCCCGTGAGGGCGCGGATGATGATCAAAGTAATCACAGCGACGGCGAGGAAAGTGACCGTCGCCGAGAGAGAGCGCGGTGACAGCCGGGCGATGCCACAGACACCGTGGCCGCTGGTGCACCCGCTGCCAAGACGCGCGCCGACGCCGACGATCAATCCGCCGGCGATAAGAATGGGCAAGGACGAGGTGATCTGGATATCTTCCAGCGGCCCACCGGCGGCGCGATAGATGCCGACCCCGATGACCAATCCGATCAGATACAGGACCCGCCAGCCGATATCGCCGCTGTCCTTGGTGATAATGCCTGCCGCGATACCGCTAATGCCGCTGATGCGGCCGTTCAGCCACAGGAACAGGGTGGCGGACAGACCAATCAGGACGCCGCCGATGACAGCGGAGACAGGGGTAAAATTTTCCATCGTGTGTCTCTAAGCAGTAGGCACGTGCCGGCTAGATAAACAGGCTGATGTCCGCTTTCCTCGCCATTTCCAAGTAGCTGGCCGCGCCGATCCAATCGGCCACTTCCGGAATATAACTGTCCGGCGTATGGCCGAACAGGTCCACGGTCAACTGGCAGGCGTAGAGTATTGCGCCGCCGTCCAACGCGGCTTCGCGCAAGTCCTCGACCCGGGCGACGCCCTTGGCGTCGGTGGTCTGCTTAAACAGATTGGTTGCCATATCCTCGAAGCCGGGGATGTTGCTGGTGACAATGTTGGGGATGTTCCATTCGATGTCTTTGAACCACTGGGGGCCCATGGGCATTTTCATGGGCATGGCCGGGTTGCCAAGGGGGCTGACCTTGAGGTCGGGTTTCTTTTTGAGAAGCTCCAGGCCATAGAAGGTGAAGAACACCGACACATCCCAATCCATGGCGGCCGCGGTGGCGCTCAGGATAAACGGCGGATAGGCCCAGTCCATGGTGCCCTTGGTCGCGATGATGGATAGGCACGGCGTTCTCTTCTCGTCGATTTCGCGGAGTTTTTCCTCGAGAACTTCATCCAGCCGCTGATCGATCAGCGCCTTTAATTGTTCCTCGCTCAGATTGGCCAATGCGTCGCCAGCTTTCACTTCATCCATGGTTCGGATCCTCCACCTCAATTCCCACGATTATTCTGTAAAATATACTACCTGATCAGGGACGGCTTAGCGACTCCAATTTGCCGGAATACTTTACTCGTCGATGCCGGAGAGTTTGCGGGCGAGGGCGCGCTTTTTCTCGACCTCCATGCCGCGGCCGATCTGGATGCGCTGCGCCTGAGGCGAGCCCGCGCCGTGCATGGATTCGGTGAGATAGCTCACCGCGTTCCGGCCCATGGTCATGTTCTCGATGAGCCGCAGCATGCGCATGCGCTCGACCGGGTCGGAGCCTTCCTTACCGCGCAGGTATTTGCGGATCAGCGGGCCGACCTCCTCGTTCTCCAGATCCTTCTCGGAGGGCAGGGTGGCCATCAGACCGCCGGCCAGATCCTGCGCCATGCGGGAGATTTGATACGGGAAGCGGGTGACGTTCTGCTTGCACACGTTGGCCAGCATGTCGTCGTTGATCCATGCGCCCGACTTCAACGGCTTGGCCTCATATGCCGAGGCCAGCGCGTTGCCGCGGATCGTCTCGTTCAGGTGGGTCATTTCCACCAGCTTGTCCTTGATGTGGGAGGCGCCGGCGACACCGTTCAGATCGGCGATCTCGGCGGCCGCGCCGATCAGCACGTCGCCTACGCCCGATTTACAGATATAGCTGCAGCGGTGATAGGTGGCGAAACGCTCCACCAGCATGGCGGCAAACTCGTACTCCCCGTTCATGAAGATGCGGTGCCAGGGGATGAACACGTTGTCGAAAATCACCGTGGCTTCCTGAGCGGCGAACTTGGAATTGCCGCCGTCGATGGAGCCTTCCTCCAGCGACCGCGTGTCGCAGGACTGCCGGCCATAGATATAGGTGATGCCCTCTGCGTGAGCCGGGATCGCGCCGACGATGGCGTAGTCTTTGTCATTCTCGCCCAGCCGGATGGTCGGCATGACGATCATCCAATGGGAATTCAGACAGCCCGTCTGGTGGCACTTGGCGCCGGTGATATAGACGCCGTTTTCGTCCCGCTTGCTGACATGGACATACATGTCCGGGTCGGACTGATCGCTGGGGCCCTTGCTGCGGTCGCCTTTCGCGTCAGTCATAGCGCCGCCGATGATCTGGTTTTTGATTTGCACCTTTTTGAGGAAGTGCAGGAAGCGCTGGTGATAGTCGGTGCCGTGGGCCTCATCCACCTCGAAGGTGACAGAGTGCAGGGCGTTCAGCGCGTCCATGCCGACGCAGCGCTGGAAGCAAGTGCCGGTGCGCTGCCCCAGCTTGTGCTGCATGCGGCCTTTGCCGACCAGGTCATCCGCGCCCTGGACAATATGCAGGAAGCGGTTGATCCGGGTTTCGGCATAGGGCGATTCGACCAGCGCGACGTCCGGTTCATCGAGCGCGAGCTGATAGGTTTCGGCAAGCGAGTTGATGGTCGGCTTGATCAACGGGTGATCCACCGGCTCCTCGACCCGTTCACCCATGAGGAACACTCGAAGGCCCCGGCCGCGCAGACTGTCGCGATAGTCGTCGGGGGTTTCGATCCGCTCATAGTCGCCCCAGATGTCGGGGCCTTCTTCGGGGTAATCCACGCCGGGGGCGCTGATATTGGCATCCATGTTTATTTCTCCGTTTCGTTCCGCCGCAGAAAGGCAGGGCGGGCTGTCAAAATTTTTCCGGACAATACGCCAAGTCGGCGGCAGAGAACAGGGGCGACGTTGGGAAAATTATCGCTCTCACGCCCGCCACTCTGGCTCGGCGACCGGCGTCCAATCCCGTTTAAATTCGAGATCATCCACAATCGCGTTGGCCGCGATATACCCGGGCGCACCGTTCATGCCGCCGCCGTTGCCCACGCCCGAGCCGCATATATAGAGCCCCTCTACCGGCGTGCGCGTGCCGGCCAGGCTCGGGTGGGGCCGGTTGACGCCGAGCTGGCCGGGGATATAGGCGCCCATGCGGACCGCGCCGTTGATCATGTTGGGCGTGTGCCGTGAAATCTCCAGCGGCGTGTACAGGAACTCGGCCTGCACGTTGTCGTCGCTCAGGTTGGTGGCGTACTCCCGCCAGACATTGAGGATGCGATTGGTGTAGTCCTTTTTCTGCTCGTCCCAGTTGGCCGGATCGCTGTCGACGGCAAAGGGAGCGAACGGCCACCAAAAGGCGGAGTGTCCGTCCGCCGGCGCGTAAGTGGGGTCGAACGCGCTGTTACATGACCCATTGCCCATCAGTACGTCCGGGAAGCGCTTTTCCTCGCAGTCGATGAAGCAGCTTCGGACCTGATCCAGATCATCCATGCCGAAGAAAATGTTGAATGCGTCGTCGATGTCCGGATCGAAGTCCCGCGCCTTGTAGACGGGCGCATCCCGGAGTGCGAGGTGGAGGGTGACCAGACTGTGGTTGCCCCAGTGCCAGTTGTCGAGTTTCTCGACCGCCTCGGTGTCAAACAACTCCCGGCCGGCCATCTCTACCGTGGTCGGCGTGTCGATGCCGCTGGCCACAAACTTGCCGGCGGTCAGTTCGGTCCCGTCATCCAGCACCACACCGGTGGCCCGGCCGGCGTCGATGACGATCTCCCGCACCTTGGCATTGGTGCGCACCACGCCGCCGCCCTCCGCCACGATCCGCGCGCAGGCGAGGGGGTAAGCGACTGCCCCGCCGACGGGCAAGGTAAAGCCGGTCACGTTGGCGAAGATGCCGGGGAACACCATGCCGCTGCCGGGCACGTTCTCCGTGGTGATCACATGCATATAAGACGTGAACAGGGTGCGGATGCGGTCATCGTCGAAATAGTCGGCCACAACTGAAAACAGATCATGATTCGAATGGCTCAGGAATTCCTTGGCCTTGGGGCCCGACAGCCGGTCGGTCAATTGATCGAGGGGCAGCGGCGCGTTGTACATCAGCGACACCAGAAGCGGCCGCATCTCGACCACATAGCGGTGATAGAGATCGCGGAACGTGTCTGCGTCGCGCTTGGAAAACTTGGCGAGCGACGCGCAGGTCTTGTCCAGGTCCTGATGGATGACCACGCAGCTGCCGTCCCGGAAGGCGCCCGCCTGCTGCACCGGCGGCTCTATATATGAGTAGCCGTAGCGATGCAGTTCCAGATCACGCATCAGCGGCGCGTGGCCGAAGCCCATGAAGAAGTTGGCGTGCAGATTGAACTTATGGCCGGGCAGGGTGGGCTCTTCCGTCGAGGTGCCGCCGCCGATCTGCGGCGTGGCCTCCAGCACCGCGATCTTCTGGCCGGTGCGGGTCAGATACGCCGCCGTGGTCAGGCCGTTGTGCCCGCCGCCGATGATAATGCCGTCAAAGTCCGTCATGTGGCCCTCTTAGACAATCTAACCGCCGCGTCTGAGCTCATACAGGCTGATCGCGGCGGCAGCGGAGAGGTTGAGGCTCTCCTGGCCGGGATCGATGGGGATGCGCACCAGAAAATCGCACTTTTCCCGGGTCAGGCGGCGAAGGCCCGCCCCTTCGGCCCCCAGAACCAGGGCGGTTTTACCCGATAATTTGGCTTCCGCCAGCGTTTGATCCCCGTCGCCGACCAATCCGGCGAACCAATAGCCGGCGTCCTTCAACTGATCCATGGTGCGGGCCAGATTTGTGACCCGGACAAACGGCACCCGGTCGAGCGCGCCGGACGCGGCTTTTGCAAGGACGGCCGTGGCTTCCGGGGTGTGCCGGTCTGGTACAATGACCGCATCCGCGCCGAAAGCGGCGGCCGATCTCAGCACCGCGCCGACATTTCGCGGGTCATTGGCTTGGTCCAGAACGACCAAAATGGAATTTTCCCCCGCAGATTCGCAGATGGCCGCCAGATCGGGCTCCGGCAGGGGAGAAGCCAAAAGCGCCATTCCCTGGTGCACGGCGCCCGGTGGCAGCAGGCGATCCATCTCCCGCCGGTCCATGACTTCCGCCTCCATCCCCTCGATCAGGCCACCGCCGAACTCCTTAGCAACGACTAATTTATGTTTTTTTCTCAGAGGGTTAGAGAGCGCGGCTTCGACGGCGTGGTTGCCATAGAGCCAGATCTTGTCGTGACTGCTGCCCCCACTGCCGCCGTGCCCCTCGGACCGGTCCCGGCGGGGTGGACGTTTGTCGTGATTGGGCGTACGCCCGGATTTCTTGCTCTTGGCCATGATTGGACGTAAACTACCTTAAATTCGAGGCCTGCAACAGGCCGCGTTCCCGGCTTTCCCGGAGGGGAGGAATCGGGCGCGGGCCTTTGCGGCTTTTGTGTTGACAAGTGTTTGAAAATTATAGATAGAACGCCCCCTCAACTTCATGACCAGGAAATCAGACTTTTAGCCCGGAATTGGGCGCCACATAGGAGGAGTGCCCGAGTGGCTAAAGGGGACGGGCTGTAAACCCGTTGGCGTACGCCTACGTTGGTTCGAATCCAACCTCCTCCACCACTTTCCGGTCAGCGAGGGGGAAAGAAAGGACAAGGAATTTACGAGAGCGGAACGTCATAAGTTATTGGAATATCAGTTTATGAAACGACTGGGCGGGTGTAGCTCAATGGTAGAGCAGAAGCCTTCCAAGCTTACGACGAGGGT
>JAYQGD010000020.1:0-12791 GCA_038140415.1 Rhodospirillaceae bacterium | reverse complement strand
GTGAGTTCCTGTCCGGCATGTATGGCTTCGCCCACTTTGATTTGATCAACGAGGCGTTCGATGAACTGGGGGAGGCCTCCGTAAGCTTTCACCAGGTCCAGGACGTGAGCAACCGGGTCGCCACGGAGCTTCGGCACTACCGCCGGAAAAGTCTGCCGCGGGTGCAGTATGACGAGAAGTTCGACAAGCTGTTTGCCTTTTTGGCGGCGGACCGGACGGCCTCAAGGTTGCGGATCACCGATCAGAATATTCTCGATTTTTGGCGAGCCCATTCGGAGTCTATGGAATACCGGCGCTATAAAACGGTGTTCGATCTTTTCGTCGCCATGGTGCACGCCTTCGATGAGGCTGACCAAAGCGCCGGCGTCGCGCATGCGGCGGCGCTTGGTCCGGACCGGGAACACCAGGAGGTCGACGCGTCCGCGGACGATAGCGATGTCTGGGAAAACCGGGACGCGTGGACGTCGCCCTTGGCCGTCCTGGAAAGTTGCGGCGGCGAGATCAATTTCCTCAAAAAACAGCGGGAGCGTGCCCCCATGGAAGCGCTGATGACCTATGGTCCCATCGCGCAGCGCTTGCCGCAGGCGTTCCTGCGTCTTGACGCCTTTGCTCCGGTGTAGACGGCGATCACCACGGACTTGCAGGTCAAGCGGGGAGCCGAGTCCGTTGCAGCCCGGCTTACCTGTGAGGATGTCCAGCCCTATGCGGAAAAGAAAGGCCGGTTGCCCGAAATCCTGGACCACGTCCGCCAGCTTGAAAAAGCCAGTCTTCATGCCGTTAGCCGCGGTCAAACGGAACAGGATGACGACAACAATGTGGTCGGTTTGTTTCCGGGAGAAGATCATGACGCGGACGCGCTTGCCTCAGCCCGGGACGAGGCGGCCAAACCCTTCCGGGCGCTGACCCGCAAGGGATTCGATGAGGAACTACTGTCGGATCCCGGTCACGTCCAGGGGTTTCGCGAGGCGGCCGGGGCGTTGCTGAGTATCGACGCCCAGCTTGACCGGTTCCTGGATACCATGTCCCGGCTGGACCGGCCGCCGGAAAACCTGGCCAGCCTGTTTGACGGGGACCGGGAAACCTTCAGCCTTCAGTTTCAAACACTCTACGGAGAGACGACATGATCGAGTATCCGATGCCCGATGACCGCCGGCTGCAACAACTCAAAGACCGGTTCGCTGAGACCGCCCGCGTGCAGGAGCTGGAAAGCGGTTCAAGGGAGAGCGGAGTTGACGGAGCGATCTCGCCCTCCCGGCTTTATGCCTATGCCACCGGACCAGCCGTGACCGACGCGGTCCTTGAGACCCATCTCCGCAAGAACCTCAATCTGCGGCGGACATACCGGCGGATGATCGAAAGTTCAGCCGCCTATCACCTGCCTGAAGCCATGGCGGCCAGCACCGGTGACGTGCCCGAGCGGCATGGGCGGAATTACCGGATACGGGTGGAACCGTCCCGCGCCGAGGAATCACAAGTCTATGTCACCGTCGAAGTTGACGCCGGGGCGGAAACTCAGCCGGGGACCCTCGTGATGTGCGATCGGGATGAAAATTGCGCCCGCTTCCCGCTTACCGGCTTTAAAAACGGTGTTTGCCAACTGATCGCCGAACGGGACTCGGATTTGCTAGACTTATTAACGGATCCAACAACGGAAGCTTATTTGCAGTGACCAAATTCGCGGTCTTGGTGGCCACGACCGGCGGGGCGGTTCAGATCAACAGACTGACGCCCGAACGCTCGCCTCAATCTCTGGTTTGCTTGAGAGGAACGGCCACGACCCTGCCCATGAGCGGGGCTTATTACGATTTCGTCCGGCGGGGTAGTGGCGTCATCGAACGGGAATTCGGGCCCTTCGAAGAGCAGTCCTTTCGCACCGACGTGTCCGGCCAGATCGGTTCCGGTGAAAGCTGGCAATTGGCGTTCTTCCTGGCCCATGCGGTGGCTGCCTCGTCCGAGCACGAGCTCTGCGCAAACCTCTCGAATGCGGAGCAGGTGATCTGGGCGACGGGGCGGGTGGACTATGACCTCAATGTATTGCCCGTTGACCATGTTGCCGAGAAATTGGCCGCAGATGAGCGTGTATTTCAGGAAATCCGGGCCGCCGGCAAAACCCTCACCTGTCTTGTCCCGCCGGGGAGCAGCGGCGGCGCCCAGGTAAACACCATCGCGGCGGCTTGTGAGGTGGTGGGACTTCCGGCCCAAATGTCCACCCCGGCCGCCACCGGTGCAAGCGGCAAGGCCGTCGTGTCAGTGATGCTGGCAGTGATGATTTTGGGCGGCTTACTGATTGTCGGTTCCAGCACCACCGGCCCGATCGCCGAATGGCGTGAGCGTTCGTTGGCCGCCGTCGGACTGGGGCAAGCCAAGCTGGTGCCGGACCGGGTGGATAAGAGCACTCTCAAAGAACAACAGGTCATCAGTGGGCAGGATGGCCGGCTGAATGTGCGTGTAAGTATCCTAAAGCCGCCGGCCGGTGGTAGCTGTGCGCAGATCGCCTTTGCCGGCCGCCGGCTGATGGCAGAACCGCTGAGCCCGGATGCGGGCGGGCGATTGCCGGAGCGGAAGTTGGCGAATGTCTGCGGCTTGCGGTTCGCGGTCGATGTTGGCGTCCTAAGCCGCTATGTGGCGTTACGGCTGGATGTGGAGTCCGGACGTTTCCTGGAGGGGGACCCGGTCCCCGCCGCGCTCTCCGGCAACGTTGCGATAAGTGGACGGCAATCCTGGACCATCACCTTGCCGCGCCGGATGCCGGGGAGTTTCGATTACCGGCTTACGGTGGTATCCGCATCCGCACCGGTCGGCGGCGAAACCCGATCAGATGACGCGAAGACCCTGGTGCTTCGCCAAAGGATCGTGCCGTGAGGCGGGGCGCAGTCGTGGCTGTCCTGGCGGCGTGCATGGTGTTGGCGTAGCAGGCCCAAGCCGCGCACCAGGTCAACCCGGCGGAGACCAAACTATTTGATCGCCTGGCCCGGGATTTGCTGTCGGATATCGACAGGATGATTAGCTCGCCGCCGGCGCGCACCAAGACCGAAGCCGCGATCAACTACTTCAAAAAGGCCTACGCCTGTGCGGACGGCCGGAAACTGCGTCTGGCCATTTGGCCGTTCCGCCAAGACCGGCTGCCCGTGTCCAAGGAAATTGCTGATCAATTGAATGATGCATTTTTGGCAAGCCTGATCGACAGGGCCGCCGGCCGGCACGAGTTTGTGGCGAGAGAGGCCCTCCGCGGGGTTATCAGTGATCTGCAGGATACCGGCGGGCTGGACACGGACGGCGCTGATCCTATCGCCGCGCTGATGGAAAACGTCCGGCGGGTGGATATCCTGATCCAGGGCAGGCTGCGCCTGGATGGCGGCGATATCATCCTGTCCTACAAGGCGGTGCGTATGGACGGCGCCATTGCCGGGCAGACCGGGACGGTGCGCATTCCCTTGCATGGCGCGCCCAACAAGCCGCTCAACCTTCTCTCTTTGGACCGGGCGATTGATCAGGCTGCAGGCAAACTATCCGCCGGCGCGCCGGACCTGACGGAGCTGCGTCCCGGCGGCATTCGCTATCAGGCGAGCGGCCTGCAGCCGGCCTTCGGCCAGTTTCTGCAGGCGAAGCTGTCGACGGCGTTGGAGGCGCGATATGCGAACACCCTATCGGGCCGTCGAATCACGGTGGTGGAGCCGCGCATGGATCGCTCCCTCAGAGGCGCACCCGTGGACCGCAAGGCGCTGAATGCCGCCACCTTTGCCGCGAAGGACACGTCTTATCTTCTGTCCGGCGACTATTGGGTCCTGAACGACGCCATCGAAGTCCGGCTTCGGCTTCGCAATCGGGCGGGTGCGGCGGTGACCTGGTCGGGCAGGCTAAGCCCTGAGGCGGCCGCCGGCCTGGCGGTGAAACCCCGCAACGATTTCGAAGACGTGCGGGACAATGACGGGCTTGGCCCGTTCCGGTTTCATCTGACCAGCGAGCGCGGCCGCGATCCGGTCTACCGGCTCCAAGAGCGGCTTAATCTTATTCTGCGAACCGAGGAAGAGGCCTGGGTCTATTGTTTCTACCGGCAGGCCGACGGCAAAGTGATCCAAATATTTCCCAATCCCTTTTATTGGACCCGGCACACCGAGCCCCGGCTGGCGGCCAGGGTGGCGCATACCATGCCGAGCCCGGACCTGTTTCCCTTTGATCTGCGCATCCGCCCGCCGGTGGGGCTCGAACTGCTCAAATGCTTTGCCGTTTCCCGTGATGTGACCGCCGAATTGCCGGCCGAACTGAGGGGCTGGTCGTTGACGCCGTTGCCGGACAAGCTCGCCGGCCGCCTTGCCGAGGTCTTCCGGTCGCTGCCGCACACGGCGATCGCCGAGGCCAGTTTGGCCCTGACCGTGGTCGCACCCTGAGCCCATAAATTTCAAATTTTTTTCTAGAGGCGTCCGAAAATCGTCTCTGTCTCCGCCATAGGGGTGTGAAAGACACCATGGAAAGGCAGAGACATGACATTTCCCACAGCACGTAGCATTTCTTTTTCCCGGCGCTTTCTCCCGGTGTTGGCCGCCGGTGCGATCCTGAGCGCCTGTAACTTCACCACCGGCGCCACGGTGGGCGAGGGGATCGGTTACCGCGAAGCGCGGTTTGCCGAAATCTCCGCCATGCGGGCCTACCGGGACTGCGTGGATGAGGCCGTCGAGCTGGATGCGCAAGCCCGGAAGGAAGGCTCCGCCGCCCGCTATCTGGCGAGCGCGCGGCTGATCGAAAAATGCGAATCCGAACTGGCGGCCGGGCCGGCCCGCGCCGGGGAGGACGAACGGCTCCGCGCCTATGCCTTGGGCATTCAAAACTTCTTTAAGGGCGGCGACGTGGCCCGCGCGCAGGAAAACCTCGCGAAGCTGGAAAAGTCGTTTCCCGGCAAAGATCTTTTGTTGGCCGACGGCTCGTCCTTCCTCGACACGATGAGCGTGCTTTTGGGCAAGGCGGACCGGTCATCGGTCGGTCAGTTCTCCGTCGCGAATGTGGGCACGGACCTGAAATCCGAGCTTCGGCGCGTGCGTTATTGGAAGAAAAACTAGGGAGAGCGTGATGACAGCCCGGAACATGTCCAACCCGCGTTTCATTTTACCCCTTGTTCTTACCGCCGGCCTTCTATTGGCCGGACCGGGGGCCGCCAATCAAGCCGCCGCGCCGTCCTGGACGCCCCAGTCCAGCGAGAAGCTGGTGAAACTGCCGGCCACCTATCTGAAGAAATCCATTGAGAGCGATTTTGCCGAGTCCACCCTGGGTCTGGCCATCGCCAAGACCGATGAGAATAGCGGGATGAAGCTGCAAACTTTGCGCGATCTCCGGAATGCGGTGGAGCAGGCGGAGGGCGACGTGCAGACCGAATTGCGTCACCAGTTCCTGGGCGAGAAACGCGCCTACCTGGACCTGGTAGCCGAGCGCAACCGGTTGCAGCGTTCCCGGCTTGCGGTGCGGCGGAAGCTGTTCGAGCGCATGCTGGAAAAACTCGACAGCAGAAGTGCGGAGATGACCAAAGCTAAACGGCAATTGGTGGATAAGCAAACGGCGGCGCGCCAGCGGTTTGAGTCTTCATTCGAGAAGGTGGACCTGCGCCTATTTGAGACCAGCGCCGTTCCTGAAAGCCGGTATGGCCGCAAGCATGCCGAAAACATGGCGGTCATCGAACAATTGGTGTCCCGGATCAAGCAGCACCGGATGAATAACGCCGTGGAGCAGGATGGAAGAGCGCTCACCAAGGAAGAGTATATCCGGGGGCTGCTCGCCGAAACCCTGGCGGAGATTTCCCTGCTGGATCAGGAGGAAACGATCATCGGCTACATGGCCAAACTGGTGGCCCTCGATGCGCTGGGTCTGGCCGAGCAAACCCTGGATCAGGATGCCGCCGACAGTGATACGCCGGGCGCAGCCGGTCCGGCCATCGCCGCCGAATTTTTTCTCAACAACTAGCCCGAAAGGAATGACCGTTGAACCCCACGCAAAGAGTCTCTCTGTCACTGATGATTGCCGGTGCACTGGCCGTCACAGCCGCCGCGCCCGCTGGGGCGGGCACCCTCGAAAATCTGGAACGGGAACGCGCCCTTGTGGTCGAGCACATGCTGAACCCGGATCTGACGCCGGAAGAACGTCATCAGAAAATCAGCGGCGCCAAGGCCCGGCTGGTCGATCTGGAACGCATGGTGCTCCGGGACAAAAGCCTGAAGGGCCGGAACACGCCGACGGTGCGCCGGGCGTTTGAGAACTATGACCTGACTTTCATGGTCCATGCCGCGACGGAACATCGTCTGTCCCTGATTGACAATTGGCTCAGTCAGCTCGGGATCACCACCCAGAGCGTGATGGCGGCCGATGTCCGCCGCCGCTAGGAGGGCCGGAACCATGACTCTCTCCTGGATATTCGGCCTCGGCGCGCGCCGTCTCTCTTACGTGCTGGGCGGGGCGGTTGTCCTGGCTGCGGCGGCGAGCGCCGCGACCGGATTGTCCTTAAGCCGTCTGGCCGGCTCACTCTTGGAGCAGTTCGGCATCTCCTTCCTGGTGCTCTATGGCGGCCTGCTCGCGGGCACGCTGGTCTGCTGGTTGCGGATGGGGGAGGCCTCGTCCGGCGAGCGCCCTCATCCGGTCTGGCTGGAGGCCGCCCAGCACGGGGCCAACGGGATCGCCACCTTGGCGCTGACCTACACCCTTTTAGGCATCAGCCTCGGCATCGGCAGCCTGTCCGGCCAGCCGCTTAACCCGGACACTGTCCAAGGCATCATTCGCAGCCTGACCGAGCATTTCAGTCTGGCCTTTATGACCACCGTGGTCGGCCTGCCGACTGCCGCCGTTCTGCGCGCGTTGATCGCCGTCACGGCCGCCCGTCAGACCGCATTCTCTTCCTCAACCCCGTCTCCTGGAGGTGACACATGAAATTCCTGATCTTCAACGTCGCGTTTGCCGCCGCCATCGTCTATCTGGTGTTTAACGACGGAGACACGATGACTGCCGCCGTTGAGCCCGGCGGCACACCCTCCCTCTCTCAAGCGGCGGTCTCCACCGCCGGCGAGTTGGGCGACTTCCTGTCCGGCGAGCTCGACAAAATCTCCTCGGCCCGAAAGCAACTGGAGGCCGACCCGGTGACACCGCCGCAGCTTGAGGCGCGGCAGGTGCCGGTCCGAACCGTCCATCGGGCGCCTGGGCAGTTGTCCGGGGCGCAAGTTCCTCAGACAAACCCGTCCACGCCTAAGGCGGAGCCTGTTGTTGCGAAGTCGTCGGGTGATCGCCGCAAGGAATTGAACAAGCTGGCGCAAGACATGGAGTTGATGTTCGCCGACCGGCTGGCCCGGTAAGCGGGGACGGGGGATATGAACTCCCCCTGGCCGGGGCGTCTGTCGGTTGCGCTCAGTGTCGCGCTGGCCGTCCTGGTGATCAGCCGCCTGTTTCCACCGGCCGACCCGGCCGCCCAACCCAAGCAGGAAGAGCCCGAACGACAAGAACCCGAACGACAAAGGCCCGCGCCGGCAATAGCGAAGACTCCCACGATGACGCCGAGGGCTGTGCACCTTCCGCCACCGCCCACGGCCCGTGCCAAGGCCGTTTCGAAAACGATCAAAACCGACATGCCGCCACCGGCCGTTAAGCCGGACATGCCGCCACCGACTGTTAAGCCGGACATGCCGACGGCCAAGCCGGTAGAGAACCGGTCGACGATCAACCCCGACGGCCCGCCCGTTGCCGTAGATCAGGCGGCGGGCCGCGCGCTCCTGAAGGTACTGGAGCACGGGGCCGGTCCCGATATTGATATCGCCTGGCCGGCGGCGGCGGCGGAACGGACGCGGCTCTTCAAAATTATGACCCGGTGCTATGGGCTCTCTCTCGCCTTGATGGATGATGGGAGTCGGCTCTACCGGCTGGCGGACCCGCCGGGGCGGGTCTGGACGCCCAATCTGGATCAGTTCAGCGGCTTCGTCCGCGTGGCCAAGGGCGGCCAAAGCCTGGAAGAACGTGCTGCGGCCGCCAAGCTTCGCCGAAAGCACCCCGGCCTGACCTCCGTATCCACGGTCCGGTTGTTCCCCCGCCGGGTCGATGGTGCGCTGCTGGGCGGACTGGCGCAACTGGCCGGCGGCAATGCAGCGCGGCTGAAAACGGTGCGGGCCCGATACCGGCTGGACGGTCTCCGGCTCCTGGTCGGGGATTGGCGTCTGGACGGCAGGAAAGCCGCCGGCTGGGTCGATCTTTCTGCCCAAGCCCGGTGCCGGGGCGGTCGGTCATGAAGCTCATCCTGATCGCGCTGATGTCGCTCTGCCTGCTCGGTGGCTGTATGAGGACAACCTATTCCCCCTATGACGGCGGCGCAGAAAAGCCACAGGCCTTGGATCGCCAGGTGCGGTTCGACGTACGGGACAGGTTCTATCGCGATCCGCCTCGTTGCCTCACCATTCTCTCCGTTCAAGGGGCGGGACCTACCGGGTTCAAAGAGCAAGTGGCGCGGGCGGCGGCCCGGCATTTTTCCGGGAAGGTGGACCGGGTGATCGGCCCGTTCGAGCGCCAACGCCTAACGCGGCGGCTGGCGTTTGATCTGTCCCATCCCGGTGACCGTCTGCGCTATGCAAGCCGGACGCGATGCCGCCACTTCGTCGAACCAACCGTGGATACTGTCGAGGAATCCTTCGCCCTGATCTGGGCAGGCCGGAACATCGGCTTGTCCCTTACGCTGACCGGCGTAGAGCGAAAAGACATCCTCTGGCGCGGGTTCCACCAGACGACCCGGGGCGATGGCGGGTTGCCGATCTCGCCCCTGGCCCTGGGCGGCGCGATGATCCGGGCCGCCCGTGCACGAGGTGATACGGATCAGGTGCCGTCGATGATTGATGATGTGCTGCGGCGGATGCTGAAAACGGTGCCGGATGTGCGGGGGCTGTAAGCCGCTCCAGGACTAAAGCGGATCTACATCGCCGATCAGTTTGTCGGCGTGGAATTCCTTGGCGAAGCCGGCGAGGTCGCCTTTGGCGATGGAATTGCGGATCGCCGCCATCAGGTCCTGGTAATAGGTGAGATTGTGCCGGGTGAGCAGCATCGGCCCCAGGATTTCGTCCGCCTTGAACAGGTGGTGTAGGTACGCCCGGCTGTACCCGGCGCAGGCCGGGCAGGTGCAGCGGCTGTCCAGCGGTCGCGGGTCTTCCGCGTGGCGGGCGTTGCGGATGTTCAATTCGCCCAGCCGGGTGAACGCCTTGCCGGTGCGGCCCGACCGGGTCGGCATGACGCAGTCGAACATATCGACGCCGCGCTGCACCGCCCCTAGGATATCCGCCGGCGTGCCCACTCCCATCAGATAGCGAGGCTTGTCCGCGGGCAGGTGCGGGGTGGTGACGTCCAGGGTGGCGAACATGTCTTCCTGGCCTTCGCCCACGGCCAGCCCGCCGATAGCGTAGCCGTCGAAGCCGATGTCGATCAGGCCCTTGGCGGATTCCTCCCGCAGATCGGCGAAGACATTGCCCTGGGTGATGCCGAACAGAGCATAACCGGTGCGTTCCCGGAACGCGTCCTTGCTGCGCTGAGCCCAGCGAAGCGACAGGCGCATGGAGGCCGCCATCTCGTCCTTCGGCCGGCCGTGCTTGGGGCACTCGTCGAGCTGCATGGTGATGTCGGCATCCAGCATGTCCTGAATTTCGATGGAGCGTTCGGGCGTGAGTTCGTACTTGCTGCCGTCAAGGTGCGACTGAAAGGTCACTCCGTCCTCGGTCATCTTGCGGAGCTGGGCCAGGGACATGACTTGAAAGCCGCCGGAATCGGTGAGGATCGGCTTGTCCCAGTTCATGAAAGTATGAAGCCCGCCCATCTTTTGCACCCGCTCGGCACCGGGGCGCAGCATCAGATGATAAGTGTTGCCGAGAAGAATGTCCGAGCCGGTGGCGGTCACATCCTCCGGCGTCATGGCCTTGACCGTACCCGCCGTGCCGACCGGCATGAAGGCCGGCGTCCGCACCTCGCCGTGGGCGGTGGTGATGGTGCCGGTCCGGGCCAATCCGTCCGTGGCGGAGACGGTGAAACTGTAGGCGCTGCTCACGCGTCCTCTCCCTTATCCAGCAGGCAGGCATCCCCGTAGGAGAAAAACCGGTAGCCCTTGTCGATGGCGTGGGCGTAGGCGCCGCGCATCTGGTCCAGCCCGGCAAAGGCGGCGACCAGCATGAACAGCGTCGATTTGGGCAGGTGGAAGTTGGTAAACATCCGGTCCACGGCGTTAAAACGGTACCCCGGCGTAATAAAGATATCCGTCTCTCCGGTAAAGGGGCGGACGTGGCCGTCTTCACCGGCCGCCGTCTCCAACAGCCGGAGCGAGGTGGAGCCGGTGGCGATCACCTGGCCACCATTTTTATGTGTCTCGTTGACGAGATCGGCGGTTGCCTGGTCCAGCTCGCCCCATTCCGCGTGCATGACATGATCGTCGGTGTCCTCCACCTTCACCGGGAGGAACGTGCCGGCCCCCACATGCAGAGTGACAAAGGCGATGCGCACGCCCGCAGACTCGAGCGCGGCCATCACCCCATCGGTGAAATGCAGTCCGGCGGTCGGCGCGGCGACGGCGCCTTCCTTTGCGGCGAAGAGCGTTTGGTAGCTTTCTTTGTCCGAATTTTCCCCCGCGGAAGGACGCTTGATATACGGCGGCAGGGGCATCAGCCCGTGGGCGAGCAGGCCTTCGCGGAAACCGGCGGCGCCGGCCTCGAAGGCCAACAAGACCTCGCCGTCCTTGTGGTCTTCGACGGTAGAGGCGAACCCCTCGGCAAAGGTGATCACGTCGCCGGGCTTGAGGCGTTTGGCGGGCCGGGCGAAGGCCCACCATGTGGTCTCGCTCTCCGCCTTGTGCAGGGTGACCTCAATCCGGGCCTCCCCGTCGGTGCGCCGGCGAATACCGCTCAGGCGCGACGGGATGACCTTGGTGTTGTTGAACACCATCAGATCGCCGGGGTTGAGCAGGCTGGGCAGGTCCGGGATATGCCAATCGGTCAGCGCCTCGGCCACATGCAGCAGGCGCGCCGAATCCCGGGGTTCGGCCGGATGCTGGGCGATCAGGCTGTCCGGCAGTTCGAAATCAAAGTCGCTGACTTTCATGGCGCTGTCTTAGCGGATGGCGGGTTTGCGGGCAATCAACGGGCGGGATATCTTATTCGGATGATCGACGAGATTTACAACAAGGATGTCCTACGGCTCGCCGCCAATATCTCCCGGATTGATCCGCTGGCGGACGCGGATGCCCATGTGGAGATGCGGAGCCCGCTCTGCGGCTCCACCATCGAGGTGGACCTGAAGATCGATGACGGCCGGGTCAGCGATTTCGGCCAAACCATCAAGGCCTGCGCCCTGGGTCAGGCGGCAGCCTCCGTCGTCGCAGCGCAAGTGATCGGCAAGGACGCCGCGGCTATTCAACAGGTACGGGATACACTCGCGGCCATGCTGACCGAGGGCGGCCCGCCGCCCGCCGGCGACTGGTCGGACCTCGCCTCGCTACAGCCTGCCAAGAACGCTAAGCCCCGCCACGGCGCGATCCTGCTGCCGTTCGACGCGGTGCTGAAGGGGTTGCGGGGCGGTTAGATCACGCTGAGGTGCGGCTCGTCGGATGTCATGGACCCGACGACGCTTGCATACGAATACCCCTGCTCGTGGAACAGGCTCAGCACTTGTCCGGCCCGGTCGGCGGGACAGGTGACCATCAGCCCGCCCGAGGTCTGCGGATCGGCCAGCATATTCTTCTGCCACTGCTCCATCCCGTCCGGCACGGTGACGTTATCGCCGAAGCTCGCCCAATTGCGGTTGGCCGCGCCGGTGTTGTAGCCGTTCTGTGCATAACCCAATGCGGCCGGTAGGATCGGCAGCTTGTCCCATTCCACCGTGGCGGCCAGGTTCGCGCCTTCGCACAGCTCCAGCAGATGCCCGATCAGGCCGAAGCCGGTGATGTCGGTGACCGCGTTGACGCCCTCCATCTCCGCCAGATCGGCGCCGATGGAATTCAATTTGGTGGCGCTCTCCAGCATCTGGGCATAGCCCTCGGGGTCGAGCTCGTTCTTATTCAGCGCATTACCGAGGATGCCGACGCCCAAGCCCTTGCCCAGGATCAGCACGTCGCCGTCCTGCGCGTCCACATTGCGCTTGATCTTGTCAGGATGGACCAGGCCGATAACCGCCAGGCCGTAGATCGGTTCCGGCGCGTCGATGGTGTGGCCGCCGGCGATGGGCGTGGCCGCATCGGCGCAGGCTTTGGCTCCGCCCGCCAGGATTTGCTGTACCTGGTCGGGCGTCATCTTGTCCATGGGGAAGCCGGCGATGGCCAGCGCCATGATCGGTTTGCCCCCGACCGCATAGACATCGGACAGCGCATTGGTCGCGGCAATGCGGCCGAACTCGAACGGATCGTCGACGATGGGCATGAAGAAGTCCGTGGTCGCGACGATGCCCTGCTCGTCATTGATCTTATAGACAGCCGCATCGTCGCCTGTCTCGTAGCCGACCAGTAGGGCGGGGTTGGCCGCTTGCGGCGGCAGTTTCTCAAGCATCTCGTTGAGCACCGACGGTGCTACTTTGCAGCCTCAGCCGCCGCCGTGGCTAAGCTCGGTCAGGCGTACCAAATCGCCGTCCATGACTGTTCTCCATCGTTCTAAATACTGTGGCTATCTTAGAGGGTCCCGCCCCGGATTGAAAATAACGAATATCGGAAGCCGGGTGCAATTGGGTGCGTTGCGAGGCCGATTGCGGCGCAAACGGGAATTCAGTAGGCTCGTTTCATGAGCACCAAACCGCCGAACGACAAAGCCGATCTGGTT
>JAYQGD010000019.1:0-13334 GCA_038140415.1 Rhodospirillaceae bacterium | reverse complement strand
AGCGACAATGGCCGTTCGCCGCTCTGGGGGGATGCGGATGACGGGCGGGCATATATTTTTGGCGCGCAGCCGTTTGCCGATCACAGCTATCTGCCGCTGCTGATCTCCATGTCTTTCGGCGGGCCGTCATCTTCCCATGTATCTGCGGCTGCAGGCGCGGAACTGGTCTGGGGGCTGGGGCCGGAAACTGCCAGCCCAGCGTTGGAAGCAATGCCGCTTCAGCCCGAGTCCGCTGCTTTCCCCGCCGGCGGTGTCTATGTGATGCGGGGTGAAGGCGACCTTGTCTTCATTGATTGTGGGCCCGTTGGCTATGGCGGGCGCGGCGGGCACGGTCACAATGACTGCCTGTCGTTCGAGGCGGCGTTGAACGGCGTCGATTTGATCACGGACAGCGGCTCCTTCGTCTATTCAGAGTCGCGCGAGTGGCGAAACCTGTTCCGCAGCACCGTATCTCACAGCACGCCGATGATCGACGGGGCGGAGCAGAACCGGTTCGTCTCCGACGATGAGTTGTTTGCCCTGCATGATGATGCGACGCCCGAGGTGCGCCAGTGGCGAACGGGCGCGGACGTGGATGTCTTCATAGGATTGCACACGGGGTATCAGCGGCTCAGTAAGCCCGTCACACCCGTTCGAACCATCGCGTTGGACAAGCTGACGCACGGGCTGTTGATTGCCGACCGGTTCGAGGGAGAGGGGAGCCACGATGCCTTTATTCCCTATCATTTTGCGCCGGGTTTTGCAGTGAGTCCCGACAAGGATCAACAGTGGCGCGTGGCGTCATCCGAGGCGGCATTTATCGTCTATGTCTTGGAGGCGGGTGACTGGACGGCGGAAGTCGGCGAAGGTTGGGTCTCGCCCAGCTATGGTCTCAAAGAGGCTCGCCAAAAGTTGATGTTCGATCGCCAGGGAGAGTTAAAGCCGCTGACCATCGCCATTTGGCCGGAGGCGCATGTGCCCGCGGACAAAGAGGGTTGGATCAGGCAGATGCTGGCGAAAACCGCCGGGGGCTGAATTCAGGCCGCGTCGACAGTGGTGGCGAAGACATAGCCCGCGCCGCGAACCGTTTTGATGAATTCCGGCTTTTTCGGGTTTTCTTCGATTTTGCCCCGCAGACGGCCGACCAGCACATCGATGCTGCGGTCATAGGGGTCCCAGCGCCGGTTTTGCAGAAGCTCCAGCAGCCTGTCGCGGTCCAGCACCTGGTTCGGGTGATTGGTGAACGCGTTTAGGAGATTGAATTCCATGGTTGTCAGGGGCACTTCATCGCCGCCCGGCGCGGTTAGTTTGCGGCTGATTTTGTTAAAGTTCCAGCCGGCGAAGGTGATGGCGTCGGAACCTTTGGCCGACGCTGCGCTGCCGCCAGCGTTCTAGGATCGGCGCAACACCGTCTTGACCCTGGCCAGAAGCTCCCGCGAGCTGAACGGCTTGGCCACATAGTCGTCGGCGCCCATCTCAAGACCGATGATGCGGTCCACGTCCTCGTCCTTGCCGGTCAGGATGATCACCGCGACGTTAGAAGTTTCCCGGAGATAGCGGGTCAGGGTCAGCCCATCCTCGCCAGGCATGACCAGATCCAGGATCACAAGATCAATGTCGCTGGAGGACATGACATCGCGCATGCCGGCACCGTCATTGGCGGTTTGCACGTCATAACCGTGCGCCTGCAGGTAGTCGCTGAGAAACTCGCAAATTTGTTTCTCGTCATCGACGATCAGAATGTTGGGCCGATTTTCCATTAACGCTTCGGATGCCAATTACAGGGGCTGACTGAAATGTTTTTATTTATCAATTGGTTATATGACTAAAATAGTACTTACGAAAGAGGTTGATCGATTTCCGGCTCTAACTTGTTGCAATCACGTACTTAGTGGGGGTTCTATTCCCAAGTTTCAAGTGTAAATCTTAATCCCGTGCCGGAGAATGACGGTCAAAATTCTTCCCGGGGCTCGCCCGAAAGCAGGACCCAGGCCCGTTTCGGCGCTTCGGGATTGATGTCCTGCGCCTCGCAAAACTGGACCAATTCCTCTTCCCGGCCCAGTAGGTACTCGAGCACGCCAGCCAAATAGCCGGGATCACCGAGATTTTCCTTCACATCCTGCGGATCGGCCCCGGTCAGGCCGACAAAGCCGTATATCAAGTCTTCATCGGAGAATATAAACGCCGCGGCCTGAAGGGCGAGGGTTTCAGCCGCTTCCTGCCGGGGATCAGTTGCCGTCATCCCAATCGCCCCAGATGCGGCGCCAGATACGCTCGCCGATATCGCAGCCTTTCTCATAGACAAAGCCCGGCGGCGGCTGGAATTGCGCGAGGTGAAGGAGAGGATTGCCGCGCGCCGCCCATTGAGTCTCCGGCGTCGTGCCGGCGATCTCGAAGATCAGCTTACGGCGGAAGGCGGTGGCAAAGTCGTTGAAGTCCTTCGCCACAATCTTAAACGCGCCGACGCCGCCGATGACGCAGCCTTTGTAATACTTGTCCAGGTCCTCAAGATAGAACCGGCTGCCGGGGCCGGTTTGGTTGTCAATAATAGGTAAGCCATTGATCGTAATACGTTTTTTGATCGTCGCGTCGCGCACGTGATGGACCAGATTGCCGTAGTTGTTGGGCCCATCGCCGGCTACGTCGATGACCCGCCGGGTGCCCTCAAACGCGTTGGTTTCGATCATTTCGGCGGCTTGTTCGACCGCATCGCTGATGGAGGTACGCCGGCCGTGGGTCAGGGGGGCATCCAGGAGTTTTGTCACGAACGCTTCGGCGTTTGCCGCGTTGGCGATTGGCATCCAATCGACAATGACTTCGTTATAAGGCCGGCTGGAGTAATCGATATAGGCGACAGCGATCTTGCCGAGAATCCCGGATTTAATCGCGTTGATGACCTCGGGGCTGCGGAAAGCGGCGGCCACGCCCTCCCGCTGCAGGAGCGCTTCCTGATGATCAATGCTCCGGGACACATCTGTGGCGATCACCAGTTCCAGATCGACCGGCTCTGCCGCCGTGGCAAGCCCCGGAGAGCCCAACAAGGCCGCGCCGATGAACGCGGCGAGGGTAAGGCGACTGATCAACCGTGTCTCCACCAGGCCATGAACCGGGCATAGACGCCAATACCGAACGAGGCGATCAAGGCAAGCAAACCCAGAATGCCGCCGAAGCCGAACACGGCGTCGCCCAGCATGGGCACGGGCTGGGTTTTGAGGGTCAGACCGGCGGTGAGAAGGGGGGCATAGACTTCAGCCCACACTTGCCAGCCCAGCAAAAGGAAGCCCAGCAGGCCTAAAACGAAGGCGACGATCTGCAGGCCTTTCCAGCGCTTAGCCGTCAGCTCAATCAGGATGGGCGGATCGCTTCTTCCGTCCTCGCTCCATCCCGGTGACGCCAGGCGGGCGCCCATTACGGTTATTGCCATGGTTCATCACTCCTTTCTGGCTGATGAGATTGAGAGGAAGTCTACGCCCAATCAGGAGGAGGAGGTAGCAAAATAAGCGGTACCGCCGTCAGGTCGCCAAGTTGTGAAGCTTGACGGCATCACTTGAACAGGACCGGAAAGGCAACCTTATTAGCGTTGGATATTAGCCAAAGTAGAAGAAAAATCATGGGCGAATTGAGTACGGCTCGCCATGAAATGTTTTGCCGTTACTATGTGATGGAGCCCAACGGCGCCAAGGCAGCCCGGCTCGCGGGGTATTCCGTCCACAGCGCAAAGGTGCGCGCCTGGGAGGTGCTGCAGCGGAAAGACATCCAAAAGTGGCTCAAGGAGTTGCGCGCTGAACTGGCGAATAATTATTGTCTCAATCTGGATACACTGTTCATGAAACTGGAAACCATTTACCGGCGCGCCTTGGATGAGCGGAAATACGCCGCCACCTGCAAGGCCGTTGAGATTCAGGCCAAGCTCGCGGGCCTTTTGCCGGCCACTAGAATGGTTGCGCGTCAAATCGGCGACGACGGCGAGATCGAGGTCATTCCACCTTCAGAAAGTCGTAAAATAAAACTAATAAAATCAGTTAATTAGAGGAAGTTATTCAGATTTTACGTCGAGCGCTTCGGCGATCAGTTCATAGGATCGCCGGCGATCCTCGGGATCGTGGCAGATGGTCAGCAGCACGATCTCGTTGACGTCGTACTGACGGGCGATATCGGTCAGAATATCCCGGCATTGTTCCGGCGTGCCGAAGAGGCTGCGCGGCCGGTTCCGTTCGATGATCTTCTTGTCCGTGTCGGTGTACTCGTATGCCTCCGCCTCCTCAATCGACGGGTAGGGGCCATGCCGGCCATATTCCCGCGAGAGCAAAACCAGGTCCCGGCTTAAGGCGAGTTGCCGGGCCTTTTCCTCGGTCTCACCACAGACGATGGCGACGCAGACACTGGCCTGCGGTTCCGCATACAGGGTGGACGGCTGGAACTGGTGCTTGTAGGCGGAAATAACGATATCCCCGCCGTCCTGCACGATAAATTGGGCGAACGAGAAGGGCAGTCCGAAATTGGCCGCCATCAGGGCGCTTTGGTCGCTGGAGCCCAGCATCCACATTTGCGGCGGAATGTCGGGCCGGGGCACCATCTTGATCCGCTTGAAAATCTTGGTCGGCGGTTCGCCGCCGCTCAGAAACGCCATCAGATCGGCGACGCGGGTCGGGAAATACTCGACCCCGACCTCGGAGCCATAGGCAAGGGCGGCCGCGGTCAGTTGATCGCTCCCTGGCGCCCGGCCGATGCCGAGGTCAATGCGGCCCGGATAGAGGGTTTCCAGCATGCCGAAGGTCTCCGCGACCTTGAGGGGACTGTAATGACCCAGCATCACGCCGCCGGAACCCACACGAATGCGCTTCGTCTCCGCAGCGATCCGGGTGATCAGGATCTCCGGGGCGGGACCGGCCAATGCCGGTGTGGCATGGTGTTCGGCCAGCCAATAGCGGTGATAGCCCGCCGCTTCACAGGCGCGCGCCAGATCAATCGATTCCCGGATCGCCGCCGCCGGGGTGCCGCCGGAACGTATCGGAGACTGATCAAGAACGGATAGTTTTAGCTTGGGTTCGGTACTCACAATGGCCGGAGTATACCGGCTGGCGCGGTACCGTCTAACCCTGATTTCGCCAGGGTCAGGCGATCAGGGCGTCGTCATCGTCATCGTCGCTCGGGAACAGTTGCGCCAGATAGCCGAAGTCGTTCCGCTTTCCCCGCCGGCCGATGATTTTCTGCTGTGCTTGCAGGGGGAAGTCGGTGATCTCCAGCAGTTCCTTTTTGATCAGGATATCGACGAGGTCCTCGATGACCCTGCTGAGAGATAAATCGGCGGCCAGCCAGTTTTCGCCCAAGTTCTCGGCCAAACCCGCGCCAAACAAAAACTCGGCGACTTCCTTGGAGCCCGGATCAACCTGCTCCGGCAGCGGGTTTGCCGTTTCCCGGACAATGGCGAGGATCTTGCCGTCACTGTCCCGTTCAACAAAAGCCATGAACTTTCCTTCCTCATGCTCGCTTGGCTTGCATATGATACCGGCGGACCCGAATTTCCAGAGCAGTTGATCATTTTATTTCGCGGCATGTATCTGCCGGATTGTTCCCCCAGACGGGAACGGCTATAGAGAAAGCATCATGAACGCGCGAAATTCAGCACTTGCGGCCTTGATCGCGGTTACCGCCGTCTCCTTGGGCGCGTGCAGCAATCAACAGGCCTATATCTACAAGGCCGACGAGTTCAATCGGGATTCCCCGACATTTAACAAAGAGCCGAAAGACCGTGACGAAGTGCAGATTTGTTACAGCAAGCTGGCCACGAACGTGGATGAACTTCTGCAAAAGGCCGCCACGGAATGCGGTAAGTACGGTAAAACGGCCCGTTTTCAGGAACATGACTATTTGGAATGTCCGCTGACAACGCCCGCCCGGGCGACATTCGCCTGCCTGAGAAAATAATAAAATCAAAGACTTGCGTTGAAATTTGCCGCCGGGATTCCCATCTAAAATCAGCTGTGCTAGCCTTTAAATGACGCTTTCAGTGTTCCTTAACACTCATCGTCGCTAATAGGGGTAGAAGGCCCCGTATTGTATAGGAGACTAGGCATGAAGAAGGTCATGGTTTTGACCGCCGCTCTTTCCCTGGCGGCTTGTTCCGACAACGAGTACCTGACACCGGGCCAGATGGCCGGCGCCATCGGTGGTGCGGCGGTTGGTGTGTTCGCCGGCAGCCAGTTCGGCGGCGGTACGGGTAAACTCTTGTTCATGATCGCGGGCGGCCTCGTCGGCGGCGGCGCGGGGTATTCGATCGGCAACGAACTACTCCCCTCGGACAAGTCGACCTTCGAGAGATCAACGGCCTATGCGATGAACAATGCGGCCGATGGCCAGCAGGTCAACTGGGCCAATCCCCAGACCGGTGTGGCTGGTACGATCAAGCCGACCCGCAGTTACTATGCCGGCCAGGACCGGTACTGCCGGGACTTCACCGCCAGCATCGCCGTGAAGTCCGGGGTCGGATCAGGGAATGCCCGGGCCTGCCGGATCGCCGGCGGCAATTGGTTCATCGACGAGCGGGCCTGATTAACGCCAACAATCGATTGGGCTTTGGCCCTCTCCAAACAGCGCGCCAATTCAGATGCGCCGGTTAATGTCGATCGTTCTATCCGTCATAGCGGTATACGCCGGCTTTTTGGCCTGCTTGTTCCTATTTCAGCGAACGCTTTTGTATCATCCGTCGGGTGACCGGCCCGACCCGGCGGCCTTTGGCGTCCCGGATATGGCGCAAATCAGTGTTGAGACCAGTGACTGGCTGAACCTGTTCGCATGGTACAAGCCTGCCGACGCGGACCGGCAAACCATTCTCTATCTCCATGGAAACGGCGGCCATATCGGCTATCGCGGCGGCAAAGTGCGGGCTTATCTTGATGCCGGATACGGGGTGTTGCTGCTGAGCTATCGCGGCTATGCCGGTAATCCCGGCAAGCCGACGGAGGAGGGACTCTACAGAGATGGGGAGGCAGCCATGGCGTTCCTGGCGGGACAGGGCGTTCAGAGCAGCCAAGTGGTGCTGTATGGCGAATCCCTCGGCACCGGCATCGCGATACAGTTGGCGACCCAACACAAGGTGAACGCCGTGGTTTTGGAAGCGCCGTATAGTTCCATTCCCGATGTGGCCCAGCATCACTATTTCTACATGCCGGTAAGGTATCTCGTCCGCGACCGGTTCGACTCCACGGAAAAGATAACCCGCGTCGAGGAGCCGATCCTGGTTGTGCATGGTGTGAAGGACCGGGTGGTGCCGATGAAATTCGGCAAGAAACTATTTGAAGCGGCACGTGAGCCGAAAACGTTCCTGCAGTTGGACGCGGCAGGACACAATGATCTGTATGACTTCGGCGTTGCCGCCAAAGTCATTGATTTTATGAGAAAATATCACTAGCCACGGTGAAGAGTCGCTAAGTCTTTGACTCTTAATAATAAATTAAGATATAACACCGTGGTGTACTATGCGATGGTGGCGTAAATGGCGCTTGCAGCCAAAGTAGCTCAACCGAATTCGATTCCGGCGGTGAACCGACTCGCCGGCCACTCGATTTCGCCCACCATTGATGACGAAGCGGTGGGGGAAATCCAAACCTATTCCGCTATCGTCAATGACCGCTTGGGCTACCGCCAGGAAGAACTGAGCCTTGATCAGCGCCGGGCGCGGAATCGCCGGGACGCGCCGCAAGCGCCGGAGCGGCGGATCAACACGCCGATGGTGGCGACGAATACCCACACTTTCGCCGAAGCTTTCGCGTCGATCCTCAACAAGGGCGGCACCGGTGGTGCGCCGATGACGGGCGGCGGCTCGACGGTTAGCATCTTCAAGGGGATTGCGTCGTACGAGCTTACCCACGACGTCATTTATGACCAGCTGGCGGGACTCGGCGAGGAGTTGAGCCTAACGGTTTAGGGGGAATTGAAAATAGGGGACCAGGACCGGCCGACGCGCCGGTTTTTTTATACCTCGCTCAGGCGGTCCTGCAATTGTTTGAGCCGTTCCGGCGTATCCACGTCGAACAGGACGGAATCCTCTTCGATGGGGACTTCGAACACTCGGTCCGCATGTTCTTCTAGTAGATAGCGGGCGCCCACATCGCCGCTGAGCCCGGCCATTTCCGCTTTGAACTCGTTGGACCAGATGACCGGATTGCCGCGCTTTCGGCCGTGCACCGGTACACAGATGGACCGCCCCTCCACCGGATCGAACGCCTTGATCAGTTCATCCAGGATGGACGTAGAAATCAGCGGCATGTCGCCCAAACACACAACGAACCCGTCCGCATCGCCGGTTAAGGCGGCCAGGCCGGTCTTCACCGAGGTGCTGAGCCCATCCGCATAGTCGGCGTTGTGGACGAAGGTCACATCGAGGTCGGACAAAGCCGCCTCGACTTTATCGTTTTCAAAGCCGGTGACCACGGTGATGGAGGCGACCTGCTTTGCCGCAGCCACAGTTTCCGCCACCCGGCGCACCATCGGCTTGCCGTCCACATCGACCAGCAACTTGTTCTGTGCGCCCATCCGCCGGGAGGCGCCTGCCGCCAGAACCAGTGCGGCGATGCGGGGCTCCCGCGCTTCGGCGACGTCCGAGTCGCCCCCACCGCTTTGGCGTAATTGCCCGCGTTCGGAGATTTCCTTGAGTAGTCCGCCGCCGCCCATCAGCATGATGTCCTTAGGCGTGACCGGCACACCGGCCAGCAATCGCCACAAGACCCAGTCGAAACCGTTGAGCTTGGGGGAGCGGGCGCAGCCGGGCATGCCGACGACCGGCTGGTTATCCAGCGTGCCGATGAACAATAGATTGCCGGGATCCACCGGCATGCCGAAATGATCCACGGTGCCGCCGGCATCCACCACGGCGGCCGGCAAGACGTCGTGCCGGTCGACGACAGCGGATGCGCCGAAGATCAGAATAATCTCAATGCCTTTCTTCTGAAGCTCGGCAATGGCCTCGGCCACTTCCGCCTGGACATGACCGCAGCGGATAACCTCGGAGATGGTGCTGCCATAGGCCTCAACCCGCGCGGCGGCCGTCTCCACGGTTTTATCGAGGATACTCTCCTTCATGCCCGGCAGCCGGGTGAGGATGAGGCCGACGCTGCGCGCATCAAACGGATAAACATCAATCAGCGGCTTGCCCGGTTGGGACGCCGTCTCTGCTTGCTTTACCAAGTCATCACTGACCGCGAGGGGGATGATCTTGATCGTGGCAATCAATTGCCCCGGCGTGACCACCTCATACGCCGGTGTGGTGGCGACCGTGATGGTCTCGTCGATCAGGTTGACGGCGTTCAGCTTTTCCTGGTCATAGACGATGACGCCGTGTTTCTCGGCGATCAGGTTGCAGCGGCCGGTAAACGCGTCGCCCACTTTGACGTTGTCGCCGGCAAGAGCCTCCGAGATCCGTTGTGCTGCCGGGTCTTCGGCGATATCGCCGGCTTCCAGGCGCGCCGCAACCACTTCGTCGATGCCGGCGGATTTAAAGAGGTCAATGTCGTCGGCGCTGAGCACCCGGCCCTTTTTAAGGACCCGTTCGGGCAGGCGCGCGCTATGGGCCAGGATTGCACCCTCCGCTTCACTCAGCGGGATGGAGCCAAACTTCATATATCGTTCAGCTTGCCGTGTTTGGCGGCGACGATTTGGGCGAGGATGGAAACGGCAATCTCGGCCGGCGACGTCGCGCCCAGGTTCAACCCGATCGGGCCGTTGATCCGCGCAAAGTCATCTTCGCCGAAGCCCAGTTCGCCAAGCCGTTCCAGCCGCGACGCATGGGTCCGCCGGCTGCCCAGGGAGCCGATGTAGAAAGCCTCGGATTTCAAGGCGATTTCCAATGCCGGGTCATCCAGCTTGGGATCATGGGTGAGTGTAACCACGGCAGTCCGAGCATCGGGCGCGAGCTCTTTTAACGCGTCATCCGGCCATTCTTCGCTAAGGGTTACACCGGGGAACCGGGCGTCGGTGGCGAAGGAGCCGCGGGGATCGATCACGGTGACATCAAAGCCGGCGGTCGCCGCCATGGGCACCAAGGCTTGGGAAATATGTACCGCGCCAATGATCAACATGCGCAGCGGTTTGTTGAATACTTGGACGAAAAGGGACTGGCCGTCCTGGTCGAACAGCTTGCTGCGGTCGTCGCGGATCGCTTCGCGCACGTTTCCCAGCATTTCGTCGGAGAGGGCGAGGGGGCCTTCCACGTCGTCGCCGGTGACAAAGTTGCGCTCGCCTGTTTGGATGTCGGTGACGGTCGCCAGGGGTCGTTCGCTGGCCAGGCGGCTGACCGTGGCTTTGTCAGCGGCTTTTTCGACGAAGATTTTTATATCGCCGCCGCAGGCCAGACCGACTTCCCAGGCCTGTTCGTTGGTGACCCCGAAATCGAGAACCCGGACCTGGCCGTCATTGATTGAATTGAGCGCCTCGCCGATAACCGCGCCTTCGATGCAGCCGCCGGAAACGGAACCCACAAATGCCCCGTCCTTGTCCACCGCGATTTGGCTGCCGACCGGTCGAGGGGACGAGCCCCACGTGCCGATCACAGTGGCGAGGGCAACGTCCTTGCCGTCGCCCATCCAATCCGCAGCTTGTCCTAATACATCATCTTCGGCCATGGCTGCGCTTCATATAGTCTGAAATGCGCGGGCGGCTAGCCCCCAATGGCGCGCCGGGCCATCACGTTAATCAGATGCGCCCGATACTCCGCACTCGCGTGGATATCAGAGTTCAGGCCATCGGCGCTGACTTTGACGTCCTTGATCTTGTCCGCATCCAGATTGCCGTCGGCCCATGCTTCCTCGAACTCGGTCTGCCGGTAGGCGCAGGGGCCCGCACCGGTGACACCGACCCGCACACCGCTGCCGGTCTTGGCGACAAACGCGCCGACGATGGGGTAGCGGGATGCCGGGTTGGGGAAGTGCTTATAGCCTGCCTGTTCCGGAATGGGGAACGAGACGCTGGTGATCAGCTCACCTTCTTCCAGCGCGGTATCGAACATGCCGGTGAAAAACTCATCGGCCGAGATGCTGCGCTTGTTGGTGTTGATGGTGGCGTTCAGGGCCAAAACGGCGCTCGGATAGCTGGCTGCCGGGTCATTGTTGGCGAGAGAGCCGCCGATGGTGCCCCGGTTGCGGACCATTTGATCGCCGATGGTGCCGGCCAAGTAGGCCAGCGCCGGAATTTTGGACTGCACCAGCTCGGATGAATTCACCGCGTGGTGGGTGGTCATGGCCTTAATGACGATGGCGCCGCCTTCTTCGGAAATGCCGACCATGTCGCCGACATAGCCCAGATCGACCAGATCGCTCGGTTGATCAAGACGTTGCTTGAGAACCGGGACTAAGGTCATGCCGCCGGCCAGGAAGCGGGCGTCATCAGCGGAACCGTGCTTGGAAACCGCGTCATCCTGAGAATCAGCTCGTTGATAATTGAAATCGTACATCGGCTTAACCCCTCATATCCTTGGCGGCCGCTTCGATGGCCAGCACGATGTTGTGGTAGCCGGTGCAGCGGCAGATGTTGCCTTCCAGTGCATGCCGGATTTCCTCGTGAGAGGGATCGGGATTGTCGTCGACGATGCCGATGGCGCTCATCACCATGCCGGGGGTGCAGAAACCGCACTGCAGGGCGTGGTGTTCGCGGAAGGCTTCCTGCATCGGATGTAGCTTATCGCCGTCCGCCAGGCCTTCGATGGTAACCACATCGTGGCCGTCTACATGGGCCGCCAAAAGTGAACAGGACTTCACCGCGCGGCCATCGACGTGCACGGTGCAGGCCCCGCATTGGGACGTGTCGCAGCCGACGTGCGTGCCGGTCAGGCCTAAATGTTCCCTGAGAAATTGAACCAGAAGTGTCCGGCCTTCGACCTCCCCGGAGACTTCCTTCCCATTGACGGTCATTTTTATCTGATAGGACATGCTTGCCTCATAGTTATCAACGCTTGTTGGTTGGCCGTATTTAACAGCACGGCACCAGTCGAAACCAGACTTTTTAAGGCAATTTTTTGGGTATCAGGCGAAAAAATTAGTGATTTTGGCTATCGCACCAAGTTCGCCACATATCCTGTAGGGCGATTTCAACGTTTCGGGCGTAATTTTTGCCGTCACAGAGGGGGGATTGGAGCAATTGCCGGCGCAGCGTCAATCGCAGCGCGCTCAACCGTTCCGGCGAATTCGCGAGACCGATGGCGGTCTCTACGTAGCGTGCATGATCAGTAGCTACCAAATCGGCCTCGTCGCAGTGGGTCATAAAATTACCGGCGACCCGGTCAACGAAGCGCTCGCCTTCAAGAGCGATCACCGGGACCCCCATATAGAGCGCTTCGAACGTGGTCGTCGCGCCGTTGAAGGGGAAAGGGTCCAGAGCGATATCCACCTGACTGTAGAGCGCTAAATGATCCGCATAAAAATCATCCTGAGCCATAAGATACACGCGATCTGCATCAATGCCCCTGCGGGCAAACTTATCCAACCAAACTTGTTTCAGTCGGTTGTCGCTGAAGAAGTTCCGGTATTTCAGGATCAGTTCCGACTTGGGCAGGGCATTGAGGATGTCGCACCAAACGTGCAGCACCTCGTCGTTAATTTTCTCAGGCTTGCTGAAGGAGCCGAAGGTCACGTGATCGGTAAAACTCATTGGCGGTCTGGCGGGGTGCGGCGCGTAGTCGGGCGCGCGGAACTGATAGAGCGCGGGCAGCCGGTAGAGGGTTTCGGAGAACAGTTCCCGCGTATTTTCGGGATGGAAATAGCCGTCCGTCAGCCAGTAATCCATCTCCGGCACGGCGGTGGTCGCACAGTCGTGGAAGCTGACCTGTACCGGTGCTGGGCGATGCGCCGCCACTTCTGACCGGTTGCGGTTAAACCTGCCCGCGAGATAAATCATAATGTCCACATGGTCGGCCGCAATGTATTCGGCAATGGCTTCGTCGCTATAGCCGCCGACATCGGCCCAATTGTCGGCAAGATTTTGGAATTCCTCGGTCAGGCAATCTTCGATCTCGTTCGTCGAGTAGAGCCACACTTCGACGACATTGCTGTCGAAATTCTCAATCAGCGGGATCAGGTTGCGTCCCACCGGATGGTCCCGGAAATCCGATGACAGGAACCCGACGCGGAGTCTTCGACCGGTTGACCGGTCGAGGTGATTGAAATCGTCCCGGACCTTGCGCCGACCCGCCAGCCCCACATTCAGGTTTCGGTGCAGCGTAAAGAGATCAACCGGAGAAACGTTGGACTGATTCAGCACCGCGACTTGGATGTTCCGCCGGCTGAGATCATTCTGCGGATCGGTGGCACGCGCGGCGCGGTAATGGCTATTCGCGCTCTCATCGTCGCCCGGCAGTGGGCAAGCGA